>DASSPL010000063.1:0-3629 GCA_035699685.1 Burkholderiales bacterium
GGCGCCCGGCGCGCGGTGATGGGCGTGCTGATCGCGCTGCTGCACGACGCGGGCTACCTGAAGCGCAGCTCCGAGGCGAAGGTGGAAAACGGCGCGGTCTTCACCAAGGTGCACGTCAGCCGCAGCGCGGACTTCATCTCCAGTTACCTGCCCGGTCTCGGCTTCGCCGCCGAGGCGCCGCTCGCTGCTCGCCTGGTGCATTTCACCGGCTACGAAATGGAGATCGACGACATCCCCGTCGAGGATGCGCGCGATCGCATGGTGGGCTGCATGGTCGGCACCGCCGACCTGATCGGCCAGATGTCGGACCGCATGTACCTGGAGAAGGTGCGCGACTATCTGTACGGCGAGTTCGTCTGGGGCAACATCGCGCGCGAGCGCACGCCGGAGGGGCGCGAGATCGTGCGCTACACCTCGGGCGACGACCTCATCATCAAGACGCCCGGCTTCTACGAGTACGTGGCGCGAACGCGCATCGCGAAGAAGCTGGATGGCGCCGACCGCTACGCCGAGGCGCACTTCGACGGCCCCAACCTCTACCAGGTGGCGATCGACGGCAACATGGATTTCCTGCGGCGCGTGATCGAGACCGCGGAGCTGGCGCGCCTGCGCCGGGCCTGCTACTCGCTGTCCTCGCGCTCGAGGCACGCTGTCGCCTGAGCGTGACACTTGTTGCCACGGTGGAATCGTGGCAAAAGATGCCGATGAACCCGTTCGATCCCGCGCAGCGGGAGGCCGCGCCCGCACTGCGGCGCCTGCTGGGAGATGCGGCGATGGCGCGCGCGGCGCTCGGCGCCTGTCCGTTTCCGATGGCCATCCTCGACGCCGGCGCGCCCTCGCGCCCGGTCACCTACGTCAATGCCGCCTTCGAGGCGTTCTTCGGCTGCAGCGCGGCCGAGACCCTCGGCCGTCCGCTCGGCGCGCTGATCTTCCGGGGTGACGAGGCGCTGGTGCATCGCATGCTCGCCGAATCGGCGGCGCGCCGGGCGGTGAGCGCCTGGTCGAAGGACGGCGCGCAGCGCCACGTCGAGCTGGCACTGGGCGCGATCCGCAACCCGGACGGGCGCATCACGCATTGGGTGGCGACGTTCTCCGACCGCAGCGAGCTCGAGCGCCTGCGCGCCGAGTCGCTGCGCACGCTGGCCGCTGCAGCCTAGCCGGCGACCTGTCCCACCAGCCAGCGCGCCGTCCTGAGCAGGCGCGCGTCGAAGTTGCGCCGGCCGACGAGCTGGACGCCGAGCGGCAGCCCGTTCGCGCCGCGCATCAGCGGCAGGGTCACCGCCGGCAAGCCGAGCAGCGTCCACGGGATGCAGAACACCGGATCGCCGGTCGCGCCCAGCCCCTTGGGCGCGGTGCCGAGCGCCGGCGGCGTCAGGATGGCGTCGTAGCGCTCCATGAAAAGCTCGTCGAAGCTCGCGGCCACCGCCGCGGCAGCGCGCACCGCGCGCTGGTGGTCGACCGCGCGCACCTCGCGTCCGCGCTCCATGAGCGTGCGCAGCCGTTCCGACAGCCTGTCTTTCCCGGAGGTGTAGAGGGACTCGAGGTTGAAGGCCATCTCGGCATCCATGATCGTGCGCTGCCAGTCCCACAGGTCGCGCGCCGATGGAAACAGCTCGATCTCCTCGACGCGCTCGCCCAGCGCATCGACCAGCTCGGCGTACGCCTCCTTCGTGTCGGCATCGGTGCGCTCCCAGTGCGGCGTCTTGATGAACGCGAGCGTCGGCGAAATGGGCGGTTCTTCGGCGCAAATCCGGCGGAACGGAATCCGCGCGCGCGGCCGTGTATCGGGATCGCGCTCGTCGTGCCCGACCAGCTCTTCCGCCAGCAGCGCGAGGTCGTCCACGCTGCGCGCAAAGAGGCCGATGTGGTCGAGCGTGCGCGAGAGCTGCAGCACGCCGGTGCGCGGAATGAGTCCGTGCGTCGGCTTGAGCGCGAACGTGCCGCAGAACGCAGCGGGGCGGATCACCGAGCCGGCGGTCTGGCTGCCGAGCGCGAGCGGCACCATCCCGGCCGCGACCGCGGCCGCCGAGCCGCTGGAGGAGCCGCCGGGCGTGTGCTCCGGGTTGTGCGGATTGCGCGTCTTGCCGGGATTGAAATACGCGCACTCCGTGGTCACCGTCTTGCCGAGAATGACGGCCCCCGCCGCCCGCAAGCGGGCGACCACCGTGGCATCGTGCCGCGGCGTGCGGCCCTTGTGCAGCACCGTGCCGTTCTCGGTAGGCATGTCGGCGGTGTCGATGATGTCCTTGATGCCCACCGGGATGCCGTTCAGCGCGCCGACCGGCTCGCCGCTGCGCCGGCGCTCGTCGGCCTCGCGCGCCTGCCCGAGTGCGTGCTCCTCGTCGAGAAACTGCCAGGCCTGCACCGTGGGTTCGGTGTCGCGGATGCGATCCAGGCAGGACTGCACCAGCTCTACCGCGGTGAGCAGCCCCTTCTCGATGCGCTGCGCGGCCTCGGCGGCCGTCAGCTCAACGGCCATAGAGAACCTGGGGCAGCCAGAGGCCGATGCCCGGGAAGGTATAGAGCAGCACGAGCGCCACGACCTGGATGCCCATGAACGGCAGCATGCCGGCGAAGATCTGGTTCAGGGTCACGTGCGGCGGCGCGACGCCCTTCAGGTAGAACGCCGCCATCGCCACCGGCGGCGACAGGAACGCGGTCTGCAGGTTGAGCGCCACCAGCAGCCCGAAGAACAGCGGGTCGACGCCGAACTTGGCCAGGAGCGGGATGAAGATCGGCATGAAGATGACGATGATCTCGGTCCACTCGAGCGGCCAGCCGAGGATGAAGATGATGAACTGCGCGAGGATCATGAACTGCAGGGGCGTCAGGCCCAGCGACAGCACCCAGCGCTCGATGATCTCCTGGCCGCCGAGCAGCGCGAACGACGCCGAGAAGATCGAGGAGCCGACGAACAGCCAGCACACCATGGCGCTCGTCTTGGCCGTGAGGAACGACGAGTCCTTGAGGATGGTGCCCATCTCGCGCGTGGTGGTCCACACGGCCGAGGACGGCCGCGCGCGCCAGTGCTCGATGAAGCGATAGGCGATGGCGAGCAGGAAGCCGCCGAAGGCTCCCACCGCGGCCGCTTCGGTCGGCGTGGCGAACCCGAACACGATGGAGCCGAGCACCGCGAGGATGAGCAGCGCGAGCGGGAAAAACGACGCCAGCAGCATCTTGAACACTTCGAGCCGCTCCCACGTCCACGCCCAGTACAGCACGACCATGAAGAGCAGCGCGACGGCGATGACGATCCACAGCCACAGCGGCACGGCTTGGCGCTGGCCCGGCGCCGCGGGCGCGGCCTTTTCCGCCGGCGCTTCGGCCGCCGCGGCCGGTGCCGCGTCCTGCGCCTCGCTCGCCGCCTCGCCGATCGGCTGCGGCTCGGTCTGCTCCTCTTCCTGGGGCGCGCCGATGAGGCCGCTGCCCTGCGAGTTGTCTTCGGGCGCGACCGTGGCGCCGATCTCGACCAGTGACCCCGTGTCGGTCTTCGCCGTCGGCGCGGTCGCGCCGTACAGCATCACGGCGAGCAGCGCGAAGATGGCGAGCGCAGGCAGCGCGGTCGCGACCAGCTGCCCCATGACGGAACGCCGCGGCACGCCGGGCGCGGCCATGCCTCGCAGCAGCCC
>DASSPL010000064.1:0-10404 GCA_035699685.1 Burkholderiales bacterium
GTCAGCGCGCAGGACAAGGTGCTGCGCGTGGTGCCGCACTCCAACCTCAACATCCTCGACCCGATCTGGACCACGCAGTTCATGGCCCGCAACCACGGGTACATGGTCTACGACACGCTGTTCGGCACCGACGAGAAGAACAAGGTGCAGCCGCAGATGGTGGACAAGTGGACCGTGAGCCCGGACCAGCGTTTGTGGACCTTCACGCTGCGCCCCGGCCTCGCGTTCCACGACGGCAAGCCGGTCACCGGCGAGGACGTGATCGCGTCGCTCACCCGCTGGGGCAAGCGCGACGCCATGGGACAGAAGCTGATGACGTTCGTCGAGCGCATGGACTCGCCGAGCGCCAATTCATTCCGCATCTTCCTGCGCGAGGCCTGCGGCATCATGCTCGAGGCGCTCGGCAAGCCGTCCTCCAACGTGCCGTTCATCATGCCGAAGAGCGTGGCCGACACGCCGGCCGACCAGCAGATCACGCAGTCGATCGGCAGCGGGCCCTACATCTTCAAGCAGGACGAGTTCAAGCCCGGCGACAAGGCGGTCTACGTCAAGAACACCAGGTACCAGCCGCGCAAGGAGCCGCCCTCGGGCACCGCCGGCGGCAAGCATGTGTACGTCGATCGCGTGGAATGGAACCTGGCGCTGCGCGATGCGCAGGCGCAGGTCAATGCGCTCGCGCGCGGGGAGGTCGACGTGCTCGAGCGCCCGGCGTTCGAGAGCTACGAGCAGCTGAAGAAGGTGCCGGAGATCGCCATCGTCACCAAGGACCCGCTCGGCTTCCAGTACATGGGACGCTTCAACCACCTGCACCCGCCGTTCAACAACGCCAAGGTGCGGCAGGCGGCGATCGCGGCGATGCAGCAGGAGCCGTTCCTGCGCGCGCAGGTCGGCGTCAAGGAGTACTACAAGCCCTGCGCGTCGATGTACACCTGCGGCACGCCCTACGCGAGCACCAAGGGCAGCGAGATCCAGTCGAAGACCAACATGAAGAAGGCCCAGGAGCTCCTCAAGAGCTCCGGCTACGACGGCACGCCGGTGGTGATCCTCAAGCCGACCGACCTCGCCGCGATCCAGAAGCTGCCCGACGTCGCGGCGCAGCTCCTGCGCCAGGCGGGCTTCAAGGTCGACCTGCAGGCGATGGACTGGAACACGGTGGTCAGCCGGCGCGCGAAGAAGGAGGCGCCGGCGCAGGGCGGCTGGAACATCTTCCTCACCGCGTGGCTCGCGCCGGACGTGTGGAGCCCGCTGACCAACGCCGCGCTCGGCACCGCCGGCGAGAAGTCGTGGTTCGGCTGGCCGGCCGACGAGCAGATCGAGAAGCTGCGCGACGAGTTCGCGCGCGCCACCGACGAGGCGAAGAAAAAGGCCATCGCCGAGCAGATCCAGGTGCGCGCCTTCGAGATCGGCACGCACGCGCCGCTCGGCGAGTACGTCAACCCGCTCGCCACGCGCAAGAACGTCAGCGGCTGGGTGATCGGCACCGGCGACGTCTACTGGAACATTAAAAAGAACTGATCAAGTTCATCGCGCGGCGGCTGGGCGCGACGATCCCGGTCCTCCTGGTCGTCGCGGTCTTCGTCTTCCTGCTGCTGCGGCTCACGCCCGGCGACCCGGCGGCCATCATGGCCGGCGACGCCGCGACGGCCGAGCAGATCGAGCGCATCCGCGCCGGCCTCGGCCTCGACAAGCCGCTGGTCGTGCAGTTCGGCATCTGGCTGGGCAAGGTCGCGACCGGCGACCTCGGCGAGTCGTTCTACTACCGCATCAAGGTCACCGCGCTTATCGGCCAGCGCCTCGAGCCGACGCTCGCGCTCGCCTCGCTGACCATCCTGCTGGCGGTCGTCGTCTCGGTGCCGCTCGGCGTGATTGCGGCCTGGCGCTTCGGCGGCTGGCTCGACCGTTTCCTCATGGGCTTCTCGGTGCTCGGCTTCTCGGTGCCGGTGTTCGTACTGGCGTATCTGCTGATCTGGCTCGTGTCGCTCAAGCTGGAATGGTTGCCGGTACAGGGCTACATGAGGCTGTCGGAAGGTTTTGTTCCGTTCCTGAGACATTTGATCCTGCCGGCGCTGACGCTGTCCGTCATCTACATCGCGCTGATAGCCCGGGTGACGCGTGCCAGCGTGCTCGAGGCGCTGGGCGAGGATTACATCCGCACGGCGCGCGCCAAGGGGCTGTCGGAGTCGCGAGTGCTTGTGCGCCACGCGCTCGCCAACGCCGCGGTGCCGATCGCCACCGTGATCGGCATCGGCGTCGCCATCCTGATCGGCGGCGTGGTGGTCACCGAGTCGGTGTACGCCATTCCCGGCCTTGGCCGGCTTACGGTGGACGCGGTGCTGGCGCGCGACTTCCCCACCGTGCAGGGCCTGATCCTGTTCTTCTCGGTGCTGTACGTCGGCATCAACCTGCTGATCGACCTCTCGTACATCGTCCTCGACCCGCGGATCCGCTATTAAGAGGATCCTGCAGAACTGGTCGGTGAGGATCGGCGGCGCCACGCTCGCCGTGCTGATCGCGCTCGCCGTCGCGGCGCCGTGGCTCGGCACCGTCGACCCGTCGCTCTTCGACGCCGCGAGCCGCGACCTGACGCCGGGCAAGGCGGGCGAGATCACCACGCTCGAGGGCGAGACGCTGCGCCACACCTTCGTCATGGGATCCGATTCGTTCGGCCGCGACATCTACAGCCGGGTCCTCTACGGCACGCGGGTGTCGCTCGCCGTCGGCCTCGCCTCCGCGCTTGTCGCGCTGGCCTTCGGCGTCGTCCTCGGCCTGGTGGCCGGCTACGTGCGCTGGCTGGACGGGCCGCTGATGCGCGTCATGGACGGCATCATGGCGATCCCGGCGATCCTCATCGCCATCGCGGTGGTCGCGCTGTGGCGCGGCAGCCTCTCGACCGTGATCGTCGCCATAGCCATTCCCGAGATTCCGCGCGTCACGCGGCTCGTGCGCTCGCTCGTGCTCTCGATCCGCGAGGAGCCGTACGTCGAGGCGGCGGTCGCGCTCGGCACGCCGACGTGGAAGATCATGTTCGGCCACATCCTGCCGAACACCGTCGCCCCGCTCCTCGTGCAGGGCACCTACATCTGCGCCTTCTCCATCCTGGTCGAGGCGATCCTGTCCTTCCTCGGCGTCGGCCTGCCGCCCGACATTCCCACCTGGGGCAACATCATGGCCGAGGGCCGCGTGCAGTTCGTCGCCTATCCCCACAACGTGTTCTTCCCCGGCATCTTCCTCGCGCTCACGGTGCTGGCGGTGAACATCCTCGGCGACGGCCTGCGCGACACGCTCGATCCCAAGATGGCGAAGCGCGTATGACCACCCTCCAGATACAAGGGCTCAGCGTCGCATTGCCGTCCGGCGGCGACCGGGCGCATGCGGTGTGCGACGTGTCGCTGGAGGTGAACCACGGCGAGATCGTGTGCCTGGTCGGCGAGTCGGGCTCCGGCAAGAGCGTGATCGCGCAGGCGGTGATGGGCCTGCTGCCCAATACGCTGCCGGTGACTGGCGGCCGGATCCTTCTCGAAGGCGAGGACCTGCTGAGCGCATCCGCGGCGCGGCGGCGCCAGCTGCGCGGCGCGCGCATGACGATGATCTTCCAGGAACCGATGACGGCGCTGAATCCGGTGATGACCTGCGGCGCGCAGCTCGATGAGGTGCTCACCGCGCACACCACGCTGCCCGCGGCCGAGCGCCGGGCAAAGGCGCTCAATCTGCTGCGCGAGGTCGCCCTGCCGGACCCGCCGCGCATGCTCGATTCCTATCCGCACCAGCTCTCCGGCGGGCAGCGCCAGCGCATCATGATCGCGATGGCGCTGCTCCTCGAGCCGGCGCTGCTCATCGCCGACGAGCCGACCACGGCGCTCGACGTGACCACGCAGGCGCAGATCCTCGCGCTGATCGTCGAGATACAGAAAAAGCGCGGCATGGCGGTGCTGTTCATCACGCACGACTTCGGCGTGGTGGCCGAGCTGGCGCATCGCGTCGCGGTGCTGCGCGAGGGACGCCTGGTGGAGCTCGCGGCGAGGGACGAGGTGCTGACCCGCCCGCGGCACGAATACACGCAGATGCTGATCCGCTCGGTGCCGACGCTCAAGCCGCACGGCCGCCCGGCGGACGCGTCGGCCGAGGTGGTGCTGGAGACGAGGAATCTGTCGAAGACCTACGTCGACCGGCGCTGGCTGCGGCCGGCGCGCGAGGTACACGCTGCGGCGGACGTGTCGCTCACCCTGCGCAAGGGCCAGACGCTCGGCATCGTCGGCGAGTCCGGCTCGGGCAAGTCCACGGTCGCGCGCTGCATCGTGCGGCTGATCGAGCCGAGCGGCGGCGAGATCCGCCTGCGCGGCACCGACATCGCGGCCATGAGACCGCGCGCGCTGCGGCCGCTGCGGCAGCGGGTGCAGATCGTGTTCCAGGATCCGTACCGCTCGCTCAACCCCCGCAGGACGATCGGCGAGGCGATCATCGAGGGGCCGATCAACTTCGGCGTGTCCAGGCACGACGCCTTGCAGCGGGCGCGGCGCCTCCTCGAGCTGGTGCGCCTCGACCCGGGCTCGCTCGGCCGCTACCCGCACCAGTTCTCCGGCGGCCAGCGCCAGCGCATCTGCATCGCGCGCGCTCTGGCGCTCGAGCCCGACCTCCTGGTGGCCGACGAGGCCGTGTCGGCGCTCGACGTATCGGTGCAGGCGCAGGTGCTGGAGCTCCTCGAGGAGATCCGCGGGCGGCTCAACCTGGCGATGCTCTTCATCACGCACGACCTGCGAGTCGCCGCCCAGGTGTGCGACCAGGTGGCGGTGATGCAGGCCGGCCGCATCGTCGAGTACGGCGCCGCCGAGCAGGTGTTCCTCGAGCCGCGGCACGAGTACACGCGGGCGCTGTTCGCCGCGGCGCCCGGCCGCAACTTCGCATTCGCCACCGCGTAAACTAGCGTCATGGATGGACTGCGGGTGCCGGGGCTGGAAGTGCGCGTCGTGCAGCGCTGCGGCTCCACGAACGAAGAGCTGATGAGAGAAGGCAAGTCCGGGGTCCTGCTCGCCGCGCTCGAGCAGACCGCGGGCCGCGGCCGCCGCGGCCGGCGCTGGTATTCCGGCGGGGTCACCTTTTCCGTTTCCGCCCATGTAGGGCGTCCGGCGCGCGAGCTGGCCGGGCTCTCGCTCGTCGCCGGGGTGGCCGCTGCGCGGGCGCTGGGCGCACAGCTGAAATGGCCCAACGACCTGGTGCTGGACGGCGCGAAGCTGGGCGGCATCCTCGTCGAGACGCGCGGCAACTTCGCGGTCATCGGCATCGGCATCAATTGCCGGCGCGATCCGGCGCTCGAGCGGCGCGTGCGCCGCGCGGTCGCTTTCATCGACATGGAGCCCGCGCCGATCATCGCCGGCGTGGCGAGCGAGCTGCTCGCGGCGCTGGCGGTGTTCGAGCGCGAAGGCCTCGAGCCGCTGCGTGCCGAATGGGAGCGCAGGCATGCCCACGACGGCGCGCGGGTGCGGGTGCGCCTGGCCGACGGGCGCGTCCTGACCGGGATCGCCCGCGGGCTGGACGCCGACGGTGGCCTGCGCCTCGATACGCGCGGCGGGGTGCGGGCGGTGCGCAGCGGCCAGGTCCTTTCGGCGAGGCCCGCATGATCCTGTGCATCGACGCCGGGAACTCGCGCGTCAAGTGGGGCTGGCACGACGGCAGCGGGTGGACCAGCATCGCCACCGTCTCGCTGATCGAGTTCGCCGCCTCCAGCGACCACATCAACCCGTTCTCGGTGACGCACGACGCGCCGGAGCGCATCATCATCTCGAACGTGGCCGGCGAGGGCGCGCACCAGCTGCTCGTCAACTGGACCAGCATCTTCGACGCCGAGCCGCTCTGGCTGCGCGCCGACGCCGAGCGTTACGGGGTGAAGAACTGCTATGAAAAGCCGGAGGTCCTGGGACCGGACCGCTGGGCGGCGCTGATCGCGGCGCGCTCGCTGCACAACGGCGCCTCGCTGGTGGTCAATGCCGGCACCGCGACCACCGTCGACATGCTCACGGCCGACGGCACGTTCCTCGGCGGCGCCATCCTGCCGGGCGTGGAGCTGATGCGCTTCGTGCTGCACGAGCACACCGGAAGGCTGCCGATCCAGCAGGGGCGCGCGGCCGACATGCCGCGCAACACCGTCGACGCGATCGAGACCGGCTGCCGCCATGCGCAGGCCGGGGCGGTGGAGCAGATGTACCGGGTGTTCCGCGAGGTGGCGCCGACGCCGCTGTGCATCGTCGCCGGCGGCGCCGGCCGGGCGCTGGTCGACCAGCTGTCGATGCCGCGGCGCTATGTCGAGAACCTGGTGCTGGACGGGCTGGCCCATATCGCGCTCAGCGAACGCGCCAGCGTCGAGCAACCACAGGCACTCGCGCGTGCGTCGCTCAAGACGGTGCGGTGAGAGCGTTTTTCCTGCTTCTCCTGCTCGCCAACGTCGGCTTCTTCGCCTGGTCGCGCTACGGCTCGCCGCCCGGCGCGGGCGCCGACCCTTCGCCGCTCGGGCGCCAGATCGAGCCGGAGAAGCTGAAGGTGGTGCAGCCGGGCGAGCTGCCGCCGCCGGGCGCGCCGCGCGCGAGCGGCGCCACTGCCGCGATGAAGTGCATCGAGTGGGGCAGCTTCACGCTCGCCGATGCGCCGCGCGCGGAGAAGGCGCTGGAGCCGCTCGCGCTCGGCCCGCGCCTCGGGCAGCGGCGCACCGAGGAAAGCGCGGGCTGGTGGGTGTTCATCGCCCCGCAGGGCAGCCGCGCCGGGGCGCTGAAGAAGGCGCAGGAGCTGAAGGCGCTCGACGTGAACGACTATTTCATCGTCCAGGACGAGGGCCCGCACCGCTGGGCGCTGTCGCTCGGCGTTTTCCGCACCGAGGAGGCGGCGCAGGCCCGCCTCATGGCCCTGCGCGGCCAGGGCGTGCGCAGCGCGCAGGTCGGCGCGCGCGAGACGGTGGTGCCCAAGGTGTGGCTGCAAGTCAAGGGCGTCGACCCCGCGCTCGAGGCGCGGCTGCGCGACATCGCGCGCGAGATCGACGGCAGCGAGCTGAGGACCTGCCCTAGCCTATAGGCGTGCGCCCGCCGGCGACGTGGCGCGCCACCATCCGCAGGAGCTGGTCGGCCATCACCGGCTTGGTGATGTAGCCGACCGCGCCGAGGGCCTTGCCGCGGTGATCGCCCTCCTCGTGCGAGGTGAGGAAGATCACCGGGATCTCCGGCAGCGACTTGTCCGCCTTCAGCGCCTCGATGAACTCGAAGCCGTCCATGTGCGGCATGTTGACGTCGGAAATGATGAGATCCGGCGCCCGCTTGAGCACCATGTAGCCCGCCGCGATCGCGTCCTCGGCCACCTCGACGTCGTAGCCGGCGGCGCCGAGGTGCAGGCGCAGGAGGTCCCGCATGCTCTCGTCGTCGTCGATGACTAGTATCGTGGCGGCCATACGCCTTCTTATGGTGCTGGTGGCCCGACTCGAACGGGCGACCTACTGATTACGAATCAGTTGCTCTACCAACTGAGCTACACCAGCCCGGGGAGCGCGATTATACGCGGGCGCCCCCGCCGCCCTGCCGCCGCCGTGCGATCCGTCACGGTTGTGGCCGTCCGTGCGGCGAATCGGGCCGCCGGTCCGCCGTCGCTTTACCCCGACGAAACCGCTCCTTAGCATGCCCCCAAAAGGGGGTTACATGCCGAAGAAGTACCGGGCGGTGCAAAGGGGCTTCACGCTGATCGAGCTGATGATCGTCGTGGCGGTGATCGGCATTCTCGCCGCCGTCGCATATCCCTCCTACCAGAACTACGCCGCGCGGGCCAACCGCGCCGACGCCCAGCAGTTCATGATGAAGATGGATTCGCGGCAGAAGCAGCTGCTGATCGAGCAGCGCGCCTACGCCACCGCGCCCAACGCGCTCAACGTGTCGAGCGAGGGCTGGAGCTGCACCGCCACGCAGTGCACCAACGGCAAGTTCATCATCAGCTTCAACCCGGCGGTCGACAACAGCGCCACTCCGCCGAGCTACACGATCGAGGCGCTGGCCCAGGGCTCGGGCTGCAGCACGCAGAAAAAGGACGGCGACCTCACGCTCACCAGCACCGGCGTGAAGCAGCGCCTGGTGTTCGCCAACACGTCGAACTGCACGGGCGCGAAGTCCAATGTCGGCTGGTAAGCACACCGCGAAGGGCTTCACCATCATCGAGCTGATGCTCACGGTGGTGGTGCTGGGCGTGATGCTCGCGGTCGGCCTGCCGAGCCTGGGGAACCTGGTCATCAGCCAGCGCGTGAAGACCGCCGCTTCCGACCTGCACGTCTCCCTCACCCTCGCGCGCAGCGAGGCGATCAAGCGCAACGCCACGGTGCAGGTCGAGCCGGTGGACGCGACGAACTGGTCGAAGGGCTGGTCGGTCAAGGCCGCCGGCGCAACGCTGTCGACGCAGGAAGCGTATTCCAACCTCACGTTCACCGGGCCGGCCGCAAGCGTGTCCTATATCGGCACGGGACGGATGAGCGGCACCGCCGTGTCGTTCGTCATCCGCGCCACGTCCGCCACGGCCGTACCGCAGCGCTGCGTGCAGGTGGAGCCGAGCGGCAGGCCGAGCGTGCGCATGGACAAGGACGGCAATTACACCGACGGGGTATGCGGATGAGGACTCGCACCATCTTGCGTCAGCGCGGCGCCACGCTCCTCGAGGCGCTCGTCGCGCTCGTCATCCTGGTGTTCGGCCTGCTCGGCATGATCGGCATGCAGGCGCAGAGCCAGATCGCCACCTTCGAGTCCTACCAGCGGGGGCAGGCGCTGATCCTGATGCAGGACATGGCGGACCGGCTTTCCACCAACCGCAAGGTGGCCGGCTGCTACATCGTCACCACCGACACGACGACCGGCACACCATACCTCGGCACCGGGTACACCGGCACGCCCGCCTGCCCCGGCGGACTCGGCACCGCCGCGCAGCGCGCCGCGGCCGACGCCGACATGGCCGCCTGGAACGACGCGCTGAGGGGCGCATCGGAGAGGGCCGGCACAGACCGCATCGGCGGCGTGCTCGGCGCGCGCGGCTGCATCAGCTTCAACGCCGCCACCAACAGCTATCGCGTGTCGGTGGCGTGGCAGGGCATGGCGGCCACCGTGGCGCCGACCGCCGGCGACGCCGCCGCCACGTGCGGCAAGGATCTGTACGGCAACGACGCGCAGCGTCGCGAAGTGAACATCACGGTGCGCATCGCCAATCTGACATGAACCTACACCCTCGCCCCATGAAGCGTGCAGCCCGCCAGGCCGGCGTCTCGCTGGTGGAGCTGATGATCGGCATCACCATCGGCCTGTTCCTGCTGATCGGAGTGGTTTCGGTCTTCGGCAACTCCAACCGCGTCTACACCGAGCTCAACCAGGCTTCGCAGCAGATCGAGAACGGCCGCTTCGCGGTGCAGATCCTGACCGACGACGTCGGCCATGCGGGCTTCTACGGGCGCTACTACGGCTCGCTGCCGGTACCCGGCGCGCTGCCGGACCCCTGCGAGAAGACGGACGTGGCGGTGCTGCGCACCGGCGCCGCGCTCCATATCCAGGGCTACAACGCGCCCGCCAGCTCGCCGATCACCGGCTGCCTGCCGGTCGCCAACCACCTCGCCGGCACCGACATTCTCGTGGTGCGGCGCGCCGATTCGAACGCCACGGCAATCGGCTCGCTCACCGCCGCGCAGGTCTACGTCCAGGCGAACGCCGACCCGAACGAGTCGCTCAACCCGATCATCAAGCTCGGCGCGGCGGCCAACTTCACCCTGCTGAACAAGGACGCGACCACGCTCGCGCCGATCCGCAAGTACCACGTCCACATCTATTTCGTCGCGCCGTGCAGCGTGCCGGCGGGCGGCGGCAGCGTATGCACCGGCGCGGCCGACGACGGCGGCCGGCCCATCCCGACGCTCAAGCGGCTGGAGCTGACGCTCGACTCGGGCGGCGCACTCGACATGGTGCTCACGCCGCTGGTGGAGGGCATCGAGAATCTGCAGGTCGACTACGGTCTCGACACCGATTCCGACGGCGCGCCGAACGGCGCCTACGTCACCGCGCCGGCGTCGATCGCCGACTGGCAGAACGTCGTCGCCGTGCGGCTCAACGTCCTCGCGCGCAACGTCGATCCGAGCGGCGGCTACACCGACACCAAGCAGTACGACATGGGTGTCGCCGGGCTGATCACGCCGGGCGGCAACTACAAGCGCCACGTCTACAACGCGGTCGTGCGCGTGATCAATCCCAGCTCGCGGAGGGACTCGTGAGAACCCGCCAGAGCGGCACCACGCTCGTCATCGTGCTGATCATGCTGATGGTGATCACGCTGCTCGGCGTCGCCAGCATGCGCATCTCCAACTCCAGCCTGCAGGTGGTGGGCAACATGCAGGCGCGCAAGTTCGTCGAGAAC
>DASSPL010000065.1:0-23890 GCA_035699685.1 Burkholderiales bacterium
CACGTCGTTCAGGGTCACGATGCGCGGCAGCTGGCCGACGTCGCTCGCGAACGCGCCCATGTCGTGGTAGCTGCCGGTGACGCGCACGTTGATCGGCCGCTCGGCATAGAAGTCGCGCGTGATCTCGGCCGGCGCCGGGCGGAACAGCTCGAACTGCAGGCCGCGCCCCAGTCCGGCCTGGTTGATGTCGACCAGCAGGGCGTCCATCTGCGAGCGGTTCGGCAGCTGGCGCAGCAGGGCGCCGAACTGCGTGTCGATCTCGCGCAGCTGCTGCCGGTGCAGGTCGAGGTTGATCGCCTGCTTCTTCTTGCCGAGGTACTGCTCCTTCAGCTTGTTCTCCTCGCCCTGCAGCGCCTCGAGCTCCTCGCGCTGCGTGTTGTTGTGCAGGAAGAAGCCCGCCACCGGAATGCCGACCAGGATGAGGAGCAGCACCAGCAGCTTGGGCGCGGCGTGCCAGGTCCCCGGATCCTTCCAGTTGGTCAGCTTGATGTCATCGACGATCGCGTTGAAGTTGACCGCCATGGCTCAGCCTTTCTTCGCCGCTGCGGGCGCCGGAGCCGGCTTGGGCGGCTCGACCGGCGCGCGCTTCAGCTGCACGAACATATGGAATTCGGCGACCCGGCGCTTCTCGAGCGGCGCCGACTTGACCTCGATCAGCTCGGGGCTGCCGAGCCAGCGCGAGGCCTCGACGTTGCGCATCAAGGAGGAAACGCGCGCGTTCGACTGCGCGTAGCCCTTCAGCTCGACGCGCATGCCCTTCTGCACGATCGAGCGCAGGAACACGCCCTCCGGCATCTGCTTCACCAGCTCATCGAGCAGGTGCACCGTCTGCGCGCGGTCGGCCTGCAGCGTCTCGATGATCTGCTTGCGCGCGAGCAGCGCCTGGATCTCGTCGCGCAGCTTGTTGATCTCGGCGATCTCCTTGTCGAGCTTGGCGATCTCGCTCTTCAGGAACCGGTTGCGGTCCTCCTGGACCTCGATCTGCCGCGCGTAATACCCATGCACCATGCCGACGACGAGCAGGCCGACCAGCGCGGTGCCGGCCGAGACGACGGCGAAATGCTGCTTCGCGCGCTTGCGCCGCTCGGCGCGGTGCGGCAGCAGGTTGACGCGGACGGTGCTCATTGCGGGTCGAACCTTCTCATGGCGAGGCCGCAGGCGACGATCAGCGACGGCGCGTCGACGATCAGGCGCTTCAACTGCACGCGCGGCGAGGTCTGCATCTGCGCAAACGGGTTGGCGACGCTGGTCGGCACCTGGGCGCGCGTGTTGACCACCTCGTCGAGGCCGGGAATGACCGCCGAGCCGCCGGCGAGCAGGATGTGGTCCACGCTGTGGTATTGGGTCGATGTGAAGAAGAACTGCAGGGCACGCTGGATCTCGCCCGACAGGTTCTCCATGAAGGGCTTCAGCACCTCCGCCTCGAAGTCGTCCGGCAGGCCGCCGGTGCGCTTCGCGTTCTCGGCCTCTTCCGGGCTCATGCCGTAGCGCGTGACGATCTCCTGCGTCAGCTGGTTGCCGCCGAACGCCTGCTCGCGCGAGTAGATCGACTGGTCGTTGCGCAGCACCGTCACCTGCATGACGTTGGCGCCGACGTCGACCACGGCGATGTTCTGGTCCTTGCCGCCGTTGGGCAGCGCCGCCACGACGAGGGAGAGCGCGGTCTGCTGCGCGAAAGACTCGACGTCCATCACCAGCGCCTTGAGCCCGGCCGAGTCGGCCACGGCGACGCGGTCCTCGACCTTTTCCTTGCGCGTGGCGGCGATCATCACTTCCTGCTCTTCCGGCGTCGCCGGCGACGGGCCGACCACCTGGAAGTCGAGGTTCACTTCCTCCAGCGCGAACGGGATGTACTGGTTGGCCTCGCTTTCCACCTGCACTTCGAGTTCTTCCTCGCGCAGGCTCGCGGGCACGACGATCTTCTTCGTGATCACGGCGCCGGTGGGCACCGCCATGGCGACGTGCTTGGTGCGCGTGCCGAGCCGCTTGTGCGCGCGGCGCACCGCGTCGGTCACCGCTTCCAGGTTGTTGATGTTGCCGTCGACCACCGCGTCCTTCGCGAGCGGCTCGATGGCGTAGCGTTCCACGCGATACACGCCTTTGCCGGCGTCGACGATCTCGAGCATCTTTACCGACGACGAACTGATGTCGAGACCGAAGAGCGGCGGCGCTTTGGGCGTGAAGAGATCGAACGCCATATTGTTTCCCCGTGTATTTCTCTTTAGGTACCGGCGGTTAGCGCCGATACATAGAATTTGGGTGAGATGCTAGCAACAACCCCTCCGGGTGTCTAGTTAATTATCCGCAGGGGGTGACCGGGTATGATGTGATGATCGATGCAGCGCATGCAATAGCGCCCGTTTGACGGTCTAACTTCCCGATGTGGCTTCGTTTTCTCGGCTTTCCGCTGGCCCTGGCCGCCGGCCTGGCGGTGGCGGGCGTGCTGGTCCTCGCGCTGGTGGTGGTTCTCGCCTATCCGAACCTGCCCGACCTCAATGCGGTGACGGCCTACCAGCCGAAAGTCCCGCTGCGGATCTATACCGCCGAGGGCATCCTGATCGGCGAGTTCGGCGAGGAGCGGCGGGCGGTGGTCGCGATCGCCGACGTGCCCGCGCAGCTCAAGCAGGCCATCATCGCTGCCGAGGACGAGCGCTTCTACACCCACCCAGGCATCGACTACATCGGTGTCATGCGCGCCGCCTATGCCAACCTGGTCGCCGGCGGCCGGCGGCAGGGGGCCAGCACGATCACCATGCAGGTGGCGCGCAACTTCTTCCTGTCCTCGGAAAAGACGCTCACGCGCAAGCTGTACGAGGCCATGCTCGCGTTCAAGATCGAGCACAGCCTCAACAAGGAGCAGATCCTCGAGCTCTACGTCAACCAGATCTATCTCGGCCAGCGCGCCTACGGCTTCGGCGCGGCGGCGCAGATCTATTTCGGCAAGTCGCTGCATCAGCTGTCGCTCGGCGAGACCGCCATGCTGGCCGGCCTGCCGAAGGCGCCTTCGCTGTACAACCCGATCGCCAATCCGGCGCGCGCCAAGCAGCGCCAGCAATATGTGCTGCGCCGCATGGGCGAGCTCGGCTACATCACCACCGCCCAGTACGACGATGCGCTAAAGGCCCCGCTCCGCGCCCGCCGTGAGGTAACTGAGTACTCGCTTCATGCCGAGTACCTGGCTGAGATGGTCCGCCAGGCACTGGCCGAGCACTACCCGGAAGACGTCTATACCCGCGGCTTTCGCGTCTACACCACGTTGCGGAAAGCCGACCAGGAAGCGGCCTACGACGCGTTGCGCAAGGGCGTGCTCGACTACGACCGCCGCTCCGGCTATCGGGGACCGGAAGGCTACGTGGAGCTGCCGGCGAATGCGGGCGAGGACGAGTACGACGATGCGCTCGCGGACCACGCGGACAGCGACGACTTGCTCGCGGCGATCGTGCTCGCGGCCGACACGAAGCAGGTCGAAGCGGCGCTGCGCACGGGCGAGAAGGTGACGCTGTCGGGCGAGGGCCTGCGTTTCGCGGCGCGCGCCCTCGACCCGAAGACCGCGACGCAGAAACGCATCCGCCGCGGGTCGATCATCCGCGTGCAGCGCGAAGGCAAGACCTGGCAGGTCGCGCAGATGCCGGATATCGAGGCGGCGTTCGTATCGCTCGACCCGCGCGACGGCGCGGTGCGGGCGCTGGTCGGCGGCTTCGACTTCTGGCGGGCGAAGTTCAACCACGTCACGCAGGCGTGGCGGCAGCCCGGGTCGTCCTTCAAGCCCTTCATCTATTCCGCCGCGCTGGAGAAGGGCTTCACCCCGGCCACCGTGATCCCGGACGAGCCGGTGGTGCTGGAGGCCGAGGAGACCGGCAGCCAGCGCTGGGAGCCGAAGAACTACGACGGCAAGTTCGAAGGCCCGATGCGGCTGCGCACGGCGCTCGCCAAGTCCAAGAACATGGTCTCGATCCGCATCCTCGACGCGATCGGCGCGCGTTACGCGCAGGAGTACGTGACGCGCTTCGGCTTCGAGCCGGAGCGCCATCCGCCTTATCTGACTATGGCCCTCGGCGCCGGCTCGGTGACCGTGTGGCAGATGGCGCGCGCCTACGCCGCGTTCGCGAACGGCGGCTACCTGGTGCAGCCGTACTTCATCCACAAGATCGTCGACGACCGCGGCAACGTGCTCGCACTGGCCGAGCCGCGGCGCGCCGGCGACGAGGCGCTGCGCGTCATCGACTCGCGCAATGCCTTCATCATGGACCACATGATGCAGGACGTGACGCGCCTCGGCACCGCGGCGCGCGCGGCGCGCCTCGGCCGCACCGACCTCGCCGGCAAGACCGGCACCACCAACGAGTTCGTCGATGCGTGGTTCGCGGGCTACCAGCCGTCCATGGTCGGCGTCGCCTGGGTGGGCTTCGATCAGCCGAAGACGCTGGGCAAGAACCAGACGGGCGGCGTGGTCGCGCTGCCGATCTGGCTCGGCTACATGGAGAAGGTGCTGAAGGATGTGCCGGAGATGACGCGCGAGGTACCGCCCGGCCTGGTGGTGCTGCCGACGATGGTCTATCCGAGCGCGCCGGGAGAGACGCGGCTCGTGCCGGAATATTTCTACCGCGAGGCCGTGCCGCCGCCCGAGGTGCTGCGGCCGCCGGTGCCCGAGCCGGTCGCGCCGCCGAGCGAGCCCGGCGCCGTGCCGCCCTCGCCGCCGCCCGCCGCGCCGGCGCCGCCGGGGACTATGCCCTCGGTACCGCTGCCGCCAAACCCTCCGGGCTAGGGCTTCAGCCGCACGGCTGCGCCGCTGTGCTCCGAGACCAGCCGCGACAGGGCGGCGAACAGCTCGGTGCCGTCGCGCGTGTCGCGCCAGGCCGCGCCATCCCAGCGGAAATGAAAGCCGCCGCTTCGCGCCGCGACCCAGATCTCGCGCGCCGCGCCGTGCCGGTTGATGATCATGCGCGAGCCATCGCCGTACTCGATCTCGAGCACGCCGCCCTCTTTCAGCTCGACGTCCGCGTCCACGCCGCACTCCTCCAGCGCCGCTTCGATCCTCGCGAGCGCGCGCTCGGCTGCTGCGGTGAATTGGGCCTCGTCCATGGGATAACATCGTGATTTTATGCGCTTGCTGCTGATCATCGCCGCTCTGGCGCTGGCCGCAGCGGCCTGCGGCCAGAGGGGACCTCTGTACCTGCGCGACAAGCCGCCGCCCGGCGTCAAGCCGGAGAAGCGCGATACCTACAAGCCCGTGCCGTACCCGCGCCAGGTACCGGAAGAAGAGCGCTGAGTGCCGTTCACCTACCGCCAGGGCCTGCTGCACGCCGAGCAGGCACCGCTCGATTCGATCGCCGAACGCTTCGGCACGCCCTGCTACGTCTATTCGCGCGCGGCGATCGAAGGCGCCTATGGTGAATTCGCCCGCGCGCTCGACGGCCGCGATTCGCTGGTCTGCTACTCGGTCAAGGCGAATTCCAACCTCGCGATCCTCGCGCTGCTGGCGCGCCTGGGGGCGGGCTTCGACATCGTGTCCGGGGGCGAGCTGGAGCGCGTGCTGGCCGCGGGCGGCGATGCGCGCAAGACGGTTTTTTCCGGCGTCGGGAAAAGCGAAGCGGAGATCGAGCAGGCGCTGAGGCAGGGCGTCGGCTGCCTCAACGTCGAATCGGCCGCCGAGCTCGAGCGAGTGGCGGCGGTGGCACGCCGCCTTGGACGGCGCGCGCCGATCGCGCTGCGCGTCAACCCCGACATCGACGCGCGCACCCATCCGTACATCTCCACCGGCCTGCAGGAGAACAAGTTCGGCGTGGCACACGGCGAGGCCGAGCGCCTTTACCTGCGGGCGGCCCGCATGCCCGAGCTCGAGGTGGTCGGCATCGGCTGCCACATCGGCTCGCTGCTCGCCGACGCGGCCCCCTACGTCGCCGCCGCCGAGCGGCTGATGCTGCTGGTCGACCGGCTCGACGCTGCTGGCGTGCGCCTGCGGCACGTCGACCTAGGCGGCGGCATCGGCATCCGCTACAAGGACGAGGCGCCGCAGCCCATCGCCGCCTTCGTGCGCGGCGCGCTGGCCGCGCTCGGCAACCGGCCGCACAAGCTGATCCTCGACCCCGGCCGCTCCATCGTCGGCAATGCCGGCATCCTGCTCACCCGCGTCGAGTACGTGAAACCGGGCGCGGCGCGCAATTTCCTGGTCGTCGACGCGGCGATGAACGACCTGATCCGGCCGCCGCTCTATGGCGCATGGCACGAGGTGCGGCCGGTGCGCGAGGCGGAAGGCGGCGAGACGGCGGCTGTTTACGACGTCGTGGGCCCGGTCTGCGAAAGCGCCGATTTCCTCGCCAAGGAGCGGCGCCTGACGGCGAGGGCGGGAGACCTGCTCGCCATCTTCTCCGCCGGCGCCTACGGCATGTCCATGAGCTCGAACTACAACTCGCGGCCGCGTGCCGCGGAGGTCCTGGTCGACGGGCAGGCCGCGCACCTGGTGCGCCGCCGCGAAACCCCGGGCGAGTTGTTTGCCCTGGAGCGCATTCCGGGCTGACAATCGCCGCTTCCCCATGACGACCACCACTCGTCGGCTGACCGTGTTCGCGCTTGCCGCCGTGCTCCTTGGCGCGGGCGTTGCGGCGTATTTCTTCGCCGGCGACGGCCGCGCTGCGCGCAAGTCCGAGAAGGCCGCCAGCAAGGGGCCGCAGGCCGTGCTGATCACCACCGCGGTGGTGCAGGCGCGCACGCTCGAGCTCTACGAGGAAGTGATCGGCACGATCGAGAACGTCATGGATCCGACGGTGGGCGCGGAGGTGGCGGGCCGCGTCACGCGGGTGACCGGCTTCACCGGCAAGAAGGTCAAGAAAGGCGAGCTGCTCGCCGAGATCGATTCGGTGGACTTCCAGGTGCAGGCGCGCGGCGACCAGGCCGAGATCGGCCGCCTCACGAGCCTGCTCGAGCAGCAGGAGCGGGTGGTCGAGCGGCAGAAGACGCTGGTCGGCCAGGGCTTCATCTCCCAGAACGCGGTGGACGACGCCATCGCGCAGCGCAACGCCCTGCGCCAGAGCCTGGCCGCGGCGCGCGCCAAGGCCGACGCCACCGGCCGCAGCATGACCAAGTCGCGCGTGGTTGCGCCGATCGACGGCGAGATCGAGACCCAGGTGGTGGCAACCGGCGATTACGTGAAGCTCGGCGATCCGCTGTTCAAGCTGGTCGGCGTGCAGGAGCTGCGCGTGCACCTGCTGCTGCCCGAAGCCGCCGCGACGCGCATCCGCCCGGGCCTGAAAGTGATCCTGTCGGCCCCGGCGGCGCCCGACAAGATGATCGAGGCGCGCATCGACGAGATCAAGCCGACCCTCGGCGCGAACAACCGCGCCCTCGACGCCATCGTCAAGGTGCGCGGCGAGGGCACGGTGCTGCGCGGCGGCGGGACGGTGAACGCGCGCATCGTGACCCGCGCGGTGGAAGGCGCGCTGATGGTCCCGGAACAGAGCGTCGTGCTGCGCCCTGCGGGCACCGTGGTGTACGCGGTCGAGGGCAACATCGCGCGCCAGCGCGTCGTCGAGGCCGGCATGCGCCAGGACGGCCTGCAGCAGATCGTGAAGGGCTTGAGCGCGGGCGAGACGGTCGCCGCCGACGGCGCGGGCTTCCTCACCGACGGCGCCACCGTCGCGCAGCGCGCACCTCGCGGCGAGGGCAAGGGCACCGCGGAAAAGGCCGGCAAGGGCAGGAAGGGGCAGGGATGACGCTCTCCGAGCTCTCCATCCGCCGCCACGTCTTCGCCTTCATGCTGAGCGCGGTGCTGGTGCTGTTCGGCGCCATCGCCTACCAGCGCATGGGCGTCGACAAGCTGCCCTACATCGAATTCCCGATCATCTCGATCAGCACCGCGTACCGCGGCGCCAATCCCGACATCATCGACGCGTCGATCACCAACCTGATCGAGACGGCGGTGAACAGCGTGCCCGGCATCGAGCACATCCAGTCCACCTCTTCGCCGGGCAATTCGCAGGTGGTGATCACCTTCGGCCTGGAGAAGCGCATCGACGTCGCCTTCCAGGAGGTGCAGGCCAAGGTGAACCAGGTGGTGCGCAGACTGCCGAAGGATGCCGACCCGCCGGTGGTGGCGAAAGTCGAGACCAACACCCAGGCGATCCTGCAGACCGCGCTGCAGGGCGATCGCACGCAGCAGCAGCTCAATCTCTACGCCATCAACGTCATCAAGAAGCAGCTGGAGACGATCGACGGCGTGGGCGAGGTGCGCATCGGCGGGCGGCGCGACCGCAACATCCGCGTCAACCTGCTGCCGGCCAAGATGGCGGCCTACGGCATCGCCGCGCAGGACATCAGCAGCGCGTTCGGCCGCGAGCACCTGCAGCTCGCCGGCGGCTTCCTCGTCGGGCGCTCGACCGAGCACCTGGTGAAGATCGATCTCGAGTTCCACAAGCTCGACGACCTCGCCGCCATGATCGTCGGCTACAAGGACGGCGCGCCGGTGCGCCTGCGCGACATCGCCGAGGTCGAGGACGGGCTGACCGACAACCGCCAGCTCGCGCGACTGAACGGCCGGCCGGCGGTGGGCATCGGCATCGTCAAGGTGCCGAACACCAACACCGTCGAGATCATCGACCGGGTGATGGCGCGCATCGAGAGCGACATCCGCCCGCAGCTGCCGCCCGGGCTCGAGCTGCACATCGTGCAGAGCGACAAGATCTTCATCGGCGCGATGGTCGAGGCGCTGAAGAACCACCTGGTCGAGGGCACGATCCTGGCGGCGCTCATCGTGTGGCTGTTCCTGAAGAGCTTCCGCTCCACCGTCATCATCGCCTGCTCGATCCCGGTGTCGCTGATGGGCGCCATCGCGGTGATGTACTTCTTCGGCTACACGTTCAACTCGGTGACGCTGCTCGCGCTGCTGCTCTTGGTCGGCGTGGTGGTCGACGATGCCATCGTGGTGCTGGAAAACATCTACCGCCATCGCGAGGAGGACCGCGGCACGAGCGCCATGCAGGCGGCGATCACCGGCAGCCGGGAGGTCACGTTCGCGGTGATCGCGGCGAGCTTCGCGCTGGTGGCGATCTTCGCCCCGGTGGTGTTCGTCAGCGGCATCCTCGGCCAGTTCCTCCGCTCGTTCGCCGTGGTGGTGACCTTCGGCGTGCTGGTTTCGCTGTTCGTCTCGCTCACGCTGACGCCGATGCTGTGCTCGCGCTACCTGCACGTGCAGGAGAAGCACGGGCGCGTGTACTGGATCCTCGAGCGCGGCTTCACCGCCATCGACAATTTCTACCGGCGCCTGCTCGCCTGGGCGCTGCGCAACCGCGCCCTGGTGCTCGTGGCCGCGGTCCTTTCGTTCCTGCTCGCGGTGCCGATCTTCGGCCAGCTGCCGCGCGAGCTCGCCCCGCAGGCCGACGAGGGTCGCTTCCTGGTCGGTATCCGCACGCCGCTCGGCTCGTCCATCGCCTACACCGAGTCGAAGCTGCGCGAGGTCGAGGAGATCGCCGACCGCTATCCGGAGATCATCACCGAGTTCGGCATCATCGGCCTCGGCTCGGCGCAGCAGGTGAATCAGGCCACGCTGGTGGCGCGGATGAAGCCGCGCCACGAGCGCTCGCGCTCGCAGGCCGAGGTGATCAATGCGATCCGGCGCGACCTCGCCCAGGTGGCGGGGGCGCGCGCCTTTCCGCGCGCCTTCGGCCTGGTGCAGGGCCAGCGCTCCGAGCCGCTGCAGTTCGTCGTGAAGGGGCCCAACCTGCAGGAGATGGGGCGCCTCGCCACCGAGCTGCAGCGCACGCTGCAGGCCGACCCGGCCATCGGCCGCATGGACACCGACCTGCAGCTCGACCTGCCGCAGCTCGTGCTGGAGCCCGACCGGCTGCGCGCCGCCGGCCTCAACCTGACTTCCTCGGACGTCGCGCTGGCGGTCAGCATGCTGACCGGCGGCATCGACATCGCCAAGTACAACGACTATCCGGGCGACGGCGAGCGCTACGACATCCGCGTCAAGGCGAAGGAAGGCGAGTTCCAGCAGCAGATCGACCTGGCCAAGATCTACCTGCGCAACGCGCAGGGGCAGCTCGTGCGGCTCGACCAGGTGGCGCGCTTCCGCGAGGCGCTCGGCCCTGCGGTCATCGGCCGCTTCGACCTGCAGTATTCGGCCACCTTCTACGCGACGCCGACGGTACCGCTCGGCGCGGCGATCGAGACGGTGCGCGCTGCGGCGCAGAGCCTGCCGATCGGCTATCGCGTGGTGTTCATCGGCGAGGCGGAACAGCTGGAGAAGACCGCCGCCGCTACCCAGTTCACGTTCATCCTGGCGCTCGCGCTGCTCTTCATGGTGCTCGCGAGCCAGTTCAACAGCTTCCTGCAGCCGTTCTACATCATGCTCGCGGTGCCGCTCGGCATCGTCGGCGGCATCGCCGCGCTGTGGCTCTCGGGCAGCTCGCTCAACATCTATTCCGGCATCGGCCTCGTGCTGCTGATCGGCCTGGTGGCGAAGAATTCGATCCTGCTGGTCGATCTCACGAACCAGCGCCGCGGGCAGGGCATGAGCGTCGATGAGGCGCTGCGCGACGCGTGCCCGGTGCGCATGCGGCCGGTGGTGATGACGTCGCTCACCATCATCCTCGCGCTCGCCCCCGCGGCGATCGGCGTGGGCGCCGGCGCCGAGACCAACGCGCCCCTTTCGCTCGCGGTGATCGGCGGCATGATCACCTCCACCTTGCTGACCCTGGTCGTCGTGCCGGCCGGCTACTCGATCGTCGAGAACTGGCGCGAAAGCCGCCGTTCCGCGCGCGGTGCCGGTGCCGGCGCCGTCCAGGCGCCGCACTCGCCTCACCGGGAACCCTAAATGGCCGACGCACGCAGTCTCGCCGTCTTCTGCGACTTCGAAAACATCGCCCTCGGCGTGCGCGAAGCGAAGTATGCGCAGTTCGACATGGAGAAGGTGCTCGAGCGGCTGCTCGCCAAGGGGTCCATCGTGGTGAAGAAGGCATACTGCGACTGGGAGCGCTACAAGGAATTCAAGGCCGTGATGCACGCCGCCTCGTTCGAGCTGATCGAGATCCCGCACGTGCGCCAGTCGGGCAAGAACTCGGCCGACATCCGCATGGTGGTCGACGCGCTCGACCTCTGCTACACCAAGTCGCACGTCGACACCTTCGTCATCGTCAGCGGCGACTCCGATTTCTCGCCGCTGGTGTCCAAGCTGCGCGAGAACGCGAAGACCGTGATCGGCGTCGGCGTCAAGAACTCGAGCTCCGACCTGCTGATCAACAACTGCGACGAGTTCATCTACTACGACGACCTGGTGCGGGCGGACGAGCAGAAGCGCCGCGCGGCGAAGAAGCGGCGCGAGGGCGCGCCGGGCGGCCAGGACAAGAAGCAGGAGGCTTTCGACCTCATGCTCGGCACGCTGGAAGCGCTGCGGGCGGAGCGCGGCGACGAGCGCATCTGGGGCTCGATGGTCAAGCAGGCGCTCAAGCGCCGCCATCCGGGATTCAACGAGACCTACTACGGCTTCCCGGCGTTCTCGGATCTGCTCGAGGAGTCCGAGAAGAAGGGCCTGATCAAGCTTGAGGCGGACGAGAAGTCGGGCGGCTACCTGGTCCGCGCCGCGCAAGCCGACCGCGGCTGACCTCGCCGCGGCGCGCGACCGGCGCCTGCGCGACGTCATTGCGCCCGGCCTCAGGGTGCTGTTCTGCGGGATCAACCCCGGTCTCTATTCGGCGGCCACCGGCAACCACTTCGCGCGCCCGGGCAACCGCTTCTGGCCGGCGCTGCACGGCGCGGGCTTTACCCCCCGGCTGCTGCGGCCGTGGGAAAAGGACCGGCTCCTCGAGGCCGGTTACGGCCTGACCAATCTCGTGCCGCGCGCGACCGCCAGCGCCGACGAGCTGGACCCCGCCGAGTTCGTCCAGGGACGAAAGCGCCTGGCGGCCAAGGTGCGCCGCTACCGCCCGAGCATCGTCGCCTTCCTCGGCATGGGCGCGTATCGCCTTGCCTTCGCCACTCCCAAGGCCGCGCTCGGCGAGCAGCCCGAGCGCTTCGAGGGGGCGCGCGTCTGGGTCATCCCGAGCCCCAGCGGCCTCAACGCAAACTACCAAATGGCCGCGCTGGTCGCGCTGCTAAGGGAGCTGAGGCAAGCGGCGCGGGCCTGAAGGTTGCTCCCGCGGGGTATGGCCACCAAGCTGGAAAAACCGCTGCGACGCGAAGTAGACATAGACGGCCAGCCCTACATGGTCACGCTGAGCCCCGAAGGCCTGAAGCTGGTGCCGAAGGGCAAGCGGAAGGGCCTCGAGCTCGGCTGGAAGGCGCTCGTCAGCGGCGAGGCCGCCCTCGCGACCGCGCTCAATGCCTCGCTCTCGCGATAACGGCGACCTGCACGGCAACGCGCCCGACGAATGTCGGGTGGCGTTGCTCATCATCGACATGATCAATGCCTTCGACTTCGAAGGCGCCGACGCGATGCTGCCTCGCGCCCACGCTGCGGCCCGGGCCATTTCCCGCCTGAAAGCGAGGGCGAAGAACGCGCATGTCCCGGTGGTCTACGTCAACGACAACTTCGGCCGCTGGCGCTCGGATTTCCGCCAGATCCTCGAGCGCTGCCTGCGCTCGCCCGGCCGCGAGATCGCCGAGCTGCTGAAGCCCGGCGAGGACGACTACTTCGTCCTCAAGCCCAAGCATTCCGGCTTCCAGTACACGACGCTCGATGTGCTGCTGCAGCACCTGGGCGCCGAGACGCTCGTGCTCACCGGCGTGGCCGGCAACTTCTGCGTTCTGTTCACCGCGCACGACGCCTACATGCGCGACTACGGGCTGGTGGTGCCGAGCGACTGCATCGCCTCGCTCACCGAGCAGCACGATCGCGAGGCGCTCGGGCACATGGCCGAGGTGACCAAGGCCAACGTGCGGCCGTCGGCCGAGATCGACTTCGCCGCGCACAAGTAATTACGGCTCGAGCTGCTTGTAGACGATGTTGGCGAGCTTGAGCAGCTCGTCCTTGCTGAGGTCCGCGGAGGCGAGAGCGTAGCCGACCTCGCGGTCGATCCAGTAAAACACGCCGACGTTGTTCTCGCGCGCATAGCGGAAGGCCGTCTCCCGGTTGCGCGACGCCTCGGTGCGGACGTAGAGCGTGACTCGGCGGCCGTTCTGCGTCTGATACATGAAGTGGGCGACGGGCCCGCCGTCGCCGGGCAGCAGCCGTCCGCCGACCAGCGACATGCCGGCGTCTTCGAGCTTCGGCGCGCGCAGCTTCACGCCGAGGCGCTTGGACAGCCAGGCGACGAGATGCGCCTCGTCGTCGGCGCCGACTTCGACCGGATGGCGCACCTCGGGTGAATACACGGCGTGCGCGACGGCCGCGCGGCGCGCGATCAGGCCGGGGTCGGGCACCGACGGCGCCACTATGCGCTCGGGCCTCACGTGCCAGCCGGCGGGAGCGCCGATCGCGATACCGAGCACGATCCACGCTAGCGCGGCGGCGATGCGTCCCCACGGCGCGCGACGCGAGACGGCGCGCGCGAGTTGTGGCGGCACCGGCTCGGCGAGCAGGCTGTCGTAGGCCGAGCGCACTTCCTGCGCAAGGCGCCGGTAAGCTGCGATGCGCTCGGCCTCGTCCGGACGCGCGGCGAGCCAGCCCTCCACCGCGGCGCGCCGCGAGTCGGGCAGGCGGCCGTCGGCGTAAGCCTGCAGGTCGGCTTCGGTGATCGGCGCGTCGCTCATTTGACGAGCTTCAGCTTGGTGGCGACCGGCTGCCCGGCCATCAGCGCGCGCAGTTTTTCACGCGCGCGCGACAGGCGCGACATCACGGTGCCGATCGGGATGCCGAGCGTGCGCGCCACTTCCTCGTAGCTCATTTCCTCCAGTGTCACGAGGAGCAGGACCGCGCGCTGGTCGGCCGGCAGCCGCGCGATGGCGCGGTCGAGGTCGCGCACCATGAGGCCGTCGGACTGCGTCGCGCGCTGCGCGAGCTCGGGCATCTCGTCGTCGAGAGGATCGGTGCTGCGGGTCGCACGTATGCGGTTGACATGTACGTTGTGCATCACGGTGAAGAGCCAGGCGCGAAGATCGGTGCCGCGGCGGTAAAGGTGCAGCTTCGCCCATGCGCGCTCGAGCGTGTCCTGCACGAGGTCGTCGGCATGGGTCCTGTCGCCGACCAGGGCGCGGGCGTAGCGCCGCAGCCGCGGTATCAGCTCGACCAGCCGCTGGGCTTCGTCCATTGAGGGAACAGGCCTCCCGAGACGCCTATTCCAATCTATTTCGGCTCGTCGGGCAACGCGGGCAGGCTGCGCAGGTACGCGATCAAGGCGTCGAGATCGCCCGGGGTCAGCTTGCTGGTGGTATTGGTGACAACTTCGCCCATCGTATCGCCCATGACGTCGCCGTCCGGGAAGGTGCCGGTTTGCAAGATTTCCTTAAGCTCACCGTCGCCGTACTTCTTCAGTCTTGTCGGCGTCAGGTTAGACGCCCGCCCGCCTTCGGGCATCTTGCCTCCGGCGAGCACGCGGTCCTTCCTGGGACCGCCGAGGAAATTGCGCGGCGTGTGGCATTCGCCGCAGTGACCCAGCGCGTGCGCGAGATACGCGCCGCGGTTCAGCACCGCGGGCTTGGCGGGCTCCGCCTCCAACGGACCCGGCGTGAAGAAGAGCCACTTCCATCCGAGCAGCGTGAAGCGCCAGCGGTAGAGAAAGCCCAGATCGTGCGGCTGGGTGGGCCGCGGGCTCGGCTTGAGCGAGCGCAGATAAGCCCACAGGTCGCGCAGATCCTGGTCGCTGATGCGCGTGAAGGAGGTATAGGGAAAAGCCGGGTAGTAGTGCGCGCCGTCCGGCCGGCGGCCTTCGCGCATGGCGCGCACGAAATCCGCCTCCGACCAGTTGCCGATGCCGGCTTGCGGATGCGGCGTGATATTGGGTCCGTAGAAGGTGCCGAACGGCGTCTTCAGCGCGCGCCCGCCGGCATAGGGCGCGGCGTCCTTGCGCGCCTCGGTATGGCAGCCCAGGCAACCGCCTGCCGTGGACAGATATTCGCCGCGCTTCGCGTCGCCCTGGGCTAGCGCGAAGAGCGGCCACAACAAAAAGAAAAGCCCCGCCAAGGCGGGGCTCACGCTACGCAAGCGCTACTGCTTTTGGCGGAAATCGTTGTGGCAGCCGCCGCAGGACTTGCCGACCGCGCCCAGCTGCGCCTTGATGGCGTTCTCGTCGCCGCTCTTGCTGACCTGC
The DNA here is from genome assembly GCA_035699685.1 of Burkholderiales bacterium. Classification (GTDB taxonomy): domain Bacteria; phylum Pseudomonadota; class Gammaproteobacteria; order Burkholderiales; family SG8-39; genus SCGC-AG-212-J23. The sequence continues at coordinate 15,180 of DASSPL010000065.1, forward strand.
GCCAGCTTCGCCGTCTCGTTCTGCAGGCGATCGGCCGCCTCCTTGAATTTCGCCTGGTTGCTGTAGACCTCCGGCAGCGCGGCGCTCTTCACGTCCTTGGTCGCCGGATCGAATCCATCCCACGGCATCTTCGCCAGGGCCTCGAGATAAGCCGCGTTGCGCTGCACGACCTCGGCGTTGTACGGCACCTTTCCCTGCGCCATGCCGCCGAGCGGCCCCCAGTACTTGCCGATCAGCGTCATAGCCGATTGGCGCTGCTTGACCAGCACTTCCGGCTTCGCCTGGGCGAACACGGTCCCGGCAGTTACGCCGAGGGCCAGGGCCACGACCGCTGCCACACCGCTTCTTTTCATCTTGAGGCTCTCCTAGTGGGGGTACAGGGAAGGCGAACACCTTGCTCGCGGGACTATTCCCCTAGCGCAGGCCGGCGGCGTACTCCGCAACGGCGCGGATCTGGCCGTCGTTCATGCGGGCGGCCACGCCACGCATCGTGCCGTTGGCGTCGTTGGTGCGCTTGCCTTCACGGAAGGCCGTGAGCTGCTGGGCGAGATAGTCGGCGAACTGGCCCGAAAGACGCGGGTACTGCGCCGGCATGCCGGCCCCTGCGGGACCGTGGCAGCCGGCGCACGCCGGCACGCCATTCACGGCGTCGCCGCCGCGCCAGAGCTTCTGGCCGAGCGCGGCGAGCTCCTTGTTGCCCGCTGCCGCCGGCTTCAGCTGCTGGCCGGCGTAGAAGGCGGCGAGGCCCTTCATGTCCGCGTCGGACAGGTTGGCCACCATGCCGTTCATCACCGGGCTTTCGCGCAGCGGCTTCTTGCCATCGACGGCCTTGAAGTCGCGCAGCTGCTTGTGAAGGTAGTCGCCGATCTGCCCCGCGATCTTTGGATTGGCGGGCGCCGTGCTATTGCCGTCGCCGGCATGGCATGCGGCGCATACCTGGGAAGCGATCGACTTGGCCTTGTCCTGGGCCACCGCCGTGCCGCAGAGCGAAAGGCCAATTGCGGCGGCGAGCGCCGTTGCGCGGTACATCCCGGACCCCCTGAATCGCGAAAGCCGCGATTTTATTAGAATTTCCCGCCTCCGCCATGACGGCCCTCGCTCAAGCCGAGTTCCTCCGGGCCGCCGGGCGCGTTTCCGACCTGCCGCCGCCCGGGCCGCCGGAGATCGCCTTCGCCGGACGCTCCAACGTTGGCAAGTCGAGCGCGATCAACGCGCTCGCCGGCCGGCGGGCGCTCGCGCGCGTGAGCAAGACGCCCGGACGCACCCAGACCATCAACTTCTACTCGATCGGTGAGGAGGCGCGGCTGGTCGACCTGCCCGGTTATGGATACGCGCGCGTGCCGCAGAGCATGCGCGCGCAGTGGCGCGAGTTGGTGGGCGCTTATCTCGCCGCGCAGAGGAACGTCGTCGGCATGGTGGTCATCATGGACGCGCGTCATCCGCTGACACCGCTGGACGTGCAGCTGATCGATTGGCTCGGCGAACGGCCGCTGCACGTCTTGCTTTCGAAGGCGGACAAGCTCACGCGCAACGAGCAGTCGCAGACGCTGCGCGACGTGCAGCGCCGCCTCGGTCGCCATGCGGCGACACTTTTCTCCAGCGTGACGAAGCAAGGGGTGGAGGAGTGCCGCGACCTGCTCGAGCAGTGGCTCGAAGCAGGTCGCGAGAATAAAAGGCCCCCGGTAAAGGGGATGTAAACCGGGGGCGAAACGCCTTAACTTTGAATTAAGGCACCCGCTCAGGGAGGAGAAGCGGGAGACGATCAACTCGTCTGAAGGTAAGATGGGGCCGCCGGGCAAAAGTTCCAGCCCCAAAACAAGCAAGAAACCGCATTTCCATGAAGGTCTACGGCAGTTTCCCAGGCGTTCGCATGCGTCGCATGCGGCGCGCGGAATTTTCGCGCCGCCTCATGCGCGAGACCGTGCTCACGACCGACGACTTCATCTATCCGGTGTTCGTGATCGACGGCAAAGCCCGCACGCAGAAAGTGGATTCGATGCCGGGCGTGGAACGCGTCACCATCGACCGCCTGCTGCCCGTGGCCGAGCAGTGCCTGAAGCTCGACCTTCCGGCGCTGGCGCTTTTTCCCGCCATCGAGCCCAGGCTGAAGTCCGCGGACGGCCGCGAGGCATTCAATCCCAAGGGGCTGATACCGCGCGCAGTCGCCGCGCTCAAGGCCCGCTTTCCCGAGCTCGGCGTGATGACCGACGTCGCGCTCGATCCGTACACCTCGCACGGCCAGGACGGCGTGATCGACGAGGCCGGGTACATCGTCAACGACGTGACGCTGGACATTTTGGTGAAGCAGGCACTCGCTCAGGCCGCGGCCGGGGTCGACATCGTCGCGCCTTCCGACATGATGGACGGGCGCATCGGCCGCATCCGCGCGGCCCTGGAGAAGGCGGGCCACATCCATACGCGCATCATGGCGTATTCCGCGAAGTACGCCTCGGGGTTCTACGGTCCGTTCCGCGATGCCGTCGGCTCCGCCAAGTTCCTCGGCAAGAGCGACAAGAAGTCCTACCAGATGGATCCGGCTAACACCGACGAAGCGCTCTGGGAAGTGGGGCTGGATCTCGCCGAGGGCGCCGACATGGTGATGGTGAAGCCCGGCATGCCTTACCTCGACATCGTCCGGCGCGTGAAGGACGAGTTCAAGGCACCGACCTACGTGTACCAGGTCTCCGGCGAGTACGCCATGCTGCGCGCCGCCATCGCCAACAAGTGGTTGCCTGAGAGTTGCATCGTGGAGTCGCTGCTCGCGTTCAAGCGTGCAGGAGCCGACGGCATCCTTACCTACTTCGCCGTCGACGCGGCAAAGGCCCTGCGCAAGCGCTAGGCGGGCTCCAGCCGCACGCCGTGCGCCTCCAGCGGCTCCCGCAAACCCGATATACGCAGCGCGGGCGCAGACTGCCATTCGATCTCTGGGACTGGAACGGTTTGCTTCGCGCGCCAGGCGATGCTCGTGAGCTCGCCGGCGCCATTGGCATGCGTCTGCCATTCCGGTCGCCACACCCGCTCGCGCGTCAGGTGCTGGCAGACGAACAGGGCGTCGTTAATCTGCACGAGGCGAAAACGCGCCACGCCGCCTTGGACCGGCCGGGAGAGGTCCATCGGCTCTCCAGCCGGAACGCCCTGGCGCTTTAGCTGCTGATAAGTCGCCTCGGCGTCGTCGGTCGAAAGCGCGACCGCGGCCAGGCCATCGCCGTGCCGGTCGAGGAAGGCGCGGTAGTAATCGAGCCAGGGATGGGCGACCGGCGCGGCCAGGAGCTCGATGTAGGTGGAGCGGAGCATGATGCAGTGGTTCTGCGAGCCGATGCTGTGGAAGCCGCGCGGCGTGAGCGTGAAGCCGAGAGAGGTGAAGCTCGCCGCCGCGGCGTCCAGGTCGCGGACGGCAATGACCGCGTGATCAATGCCCAGCGGCTGCGCCAAGGACTTTGAGGAAGCGGTCGGGCGCCTGGTAGCCGATGACGCGCAGCCCCTGGATCTCGCGGCCCTGCGAATCGAAGAAGATGATGCCCGGCGGGCCGAAGAGCGAGAAGCGCTTGAGGAGCGCGCGATCGGCCGGGGTGTTGGCGGTCACGTCCACCTGCAGGAGGAGCATGCCTTCCATTTCGCGCCGCACGCGAGAATCGGTGAATGTGAAGCGCTCCATCTCCTTGCACGACACGCACCAGTCGGCATAGAAGTCGAGCATCACCGGCCGGCCGGGCGCGCGCAGCTTGTCGTCGAGCTCCTCGAGCGAGGCGACGCGGGTCCAGCGCGTCGCGGGCACCTCGGGCTGCGATTCGCCGAATACGCCGGCGAGGGGGCGCAGCGGATCCCGGCTGCCGGCGAGGGCTCCAATCAGCATGGCAACGCCGATGACGAGTGCGATGACACCGGCGGCCTTCCAGACCCGTCGCCAGCCTGATGCGCCGGCCGGCAGCGCGTCCAGCGCACGCAGAAACACGCCGGCGCCGATCAGCAGGGCCGCCCAGCCGAGCATCTGCACCACGACCGGCAGGAGCGGAGAAGCGATCCACAGCGCCACTGCGAGGAGCAGCACGCCGAAGAACTTGCGCACGCCGACCATCCACGCGCCCGCTTTCGGCAGGAGCGCGCCCTCGGACACGCCCATGACGATGAGCGGAATTCCCATGCCGAGCGCCATGACGAACAGCGCGCCGCCGCCAAGCGCCACGTCGCGCGTCTGGGAAATGTAGAGAAGCGCCCCTGCCAGGGGCGCGGCGACGCACGGGCTGACGATCACCGCCGAAAGCACGCCCATCGCGGCCACCGAGGCCAGCTGGCCCCCTTTCAGGCGGCCGTGGGCGCCATGCAGGCGGTGATGGATGAACCCGGGCAACCGCAGCTCGTAGAGGCCGAACATCGAAAGCGCTAGCGCAACGAAGACCAGGGCAAACGCACCGAGCACCCAGGCGTTCTGCAGCGCGGCGGCGAGCAGCGTGCCGGAGAACGCGGCAGCCACCCCGGCGATGGCATAGGCGATCGACATGCCCAGCACATAGGCGAGCGAGAGCGAGAGCGCCTGCAGCTTCGTCACGCGCGCTTCGCCGGCGATGATGCTCGACAGGATCGGGATCATCGGCAGCACGCACGGCGTGAAGGCGAGCAGCAGCCCGAAGACGAGGAAGCTGCCCAGCACGAGGAGCGCGTTGCCCTCGAACAGGCGGGCGATTTCCGTGTCGGCGGCGAAGATCGAGATGCGCCGTTCGCCGCCGCCGGCGGAGACGTCGAGCCTGGCGACGGAGTCCATCGGCACGTAGCACACGCCGGCGTCCGCGCAGCCCTGCGAGGTGACCTTGAGGTCGAAGCGGCCGGCGCCTTCCACCGGGATGCGCACCGCCACCTGCCGACGATAGATCTCGGTGGCGCCGAAGAATTCGTCCTTGTGGGCGATGCCGCGCGGGAACTCGGGGGTGCCGAGGCGCACCGCCGGGTTGCCCTCGGCGGTGAAGCGGAAGCGTTCGCGGTACAGGTAGTAGCCGTCGGCGATGGCGAAATGCACCTCCACCGCGCCGGTATCGATCGTGCGCGCCGAGAAGCGGAACGCTTTTTCCGGCTCGAGCAGGTCGGCCGCGCCGGCGTGGAGCGGCAGCAGCAGCAACAGCAGTGAAAGGATTCGGCTCAAGTGTTGGTTTCTTGCGCCACCCAGCCGAGATAGGCCGGCAGCCCCCGCTCTATTGGGACCGCGATGATCTCCGGGAGTTCGTATGGATGCCCCCCGCGCAGCGCCTGCTCGAGGTCCGGGTAGCGCTCGACGGTCGTCTTGATGAGCATCGGATGCTCCTCGTCGTGCTGCACGGCCCCCTTCCAGCGGTATACCGAGCGGCAGGGCGCAAGGATGTTGACGCAGGCGGCGAGCTGCTTTTCGATCACCATGTCCGCGAGCCGCTCGGCGGCCGCGCGGTCGGGAAGGTTAGTCAATACCAATAGCGTGCTGCTCATTCGCGAGTCCCTCGTGCACGGTCCGGTAGCGCAGGCGCGCGCCGAGGACCTGTTTCATGCGGCGGTTATCGAGGCGCCGCGACTCGCTCATGAAGCTGAGCAGCGGCTCGGGCACCTCGCGGGAGATCTGCTCGCGGCTGCGGCGCGGCGGCGGCGGCAGCCCGGCATGGCGCGCGACGAGATCCATCCAGTCGCCCATGCGCATGTCGCTGTCGTCAGCCACGTTGTAGACGCCCGCCGGCGCGTCGTGTTCGAGCGCCCGTACCGCGATGGCGGCGAGGTCATCGGCGTGGATGTGATTCGTGTAGACGTCTTCCTCCGCGCGCAGCACCGGCGTTCCGGCACGCAGCCGTTCGAGCGGCAGCCGGTCGGCGGCGTAGATTCCCGGGGCTCGCAGGATCACCACATTCGTTGAGTACTCCTGCAGCTGCCTTTCGGCATCCACGCGGCGCCGCGCGCGCGGCGTCTGCGGATTCACGAGCCGGGTTTCATCGACGATCTGGCCGTGGCAATCGCCGTAGACGCCGCTCGTGCTGATGTAGACGACGCGCGCCGGCAATCGCTTGAGGGCGCAAAGAAGGTTCGCGGTGCGCGTGTCGCGATCACCCGTGGCCGGCGGCGGAGCGCAGTGCAGCACCGCGTCGACCTCGTCGACCCGCAGAGTCTGCGGCCGATCGAGGTCCAGGCCGTATTCCCGGGACAGCCGCGTGATGAGGAACTGCTTCGCCAGCGCGGGGGCCGCGCGGCGCGCGATGTCGCCGAAGCCGACGATAAGCAGTCGCTTCATCGGCCTATTTTATTCGCCGAGGTACGCTTCGCGGACGCGAGAGTTGTCGAGCAGCGCGGCGCCTTCCCCCTCGAGGGCGATGCTGCCGGATTCCATGACATAGCCGCGGGCCGCGACCTCCAGCGCCATGCGCGCGTTCTGCTCGACCAGCAGGATGGTCACGCCCTCGGCGGCGATATCGCGGATCAGCTCGAAGATGCGCGCCACCATCATCGGGGCGAGTCCCATGGAGGGCTCATCGAGCAGCAGCAGCTTCGGCCGGGTCATGAGCGCGCGCGCCAGCGCCAGCATCTGCTGCTCGCCGCCGGACAGCGTGCCGGCGATCTGCCGGCGCCGCTCGGCGAGGCGCGGGAAGCGCTCGTACTGCGCCGACGGATCGCCGCCGCCGTGCGCGTAGGCGCCCATCGCCAGGTTTTCCTCCACCGTGAGCTGGGCGAAGATGCCGCGCCCCTCGGGCACCATGACCAGTCCCTTGCGCGGCAGCTCGTGCACCGCGGCGCGGCTGATGTCCTCGCCGGCATAGCGCACCGTGCCGCTCTTGGACGAGATCAGCCCGCAGATCGCCTTCAGCGTCGAGGTCTTGCCGGCGCCATTGGCGCCGATCAGGCAGACCAGCTCGCCTTCCGCCACCACGAGGTCGACGCCGGCGACCGCGCGGATCCCGCCGTAATGCACCTCCAGCTGCCGGACTTCAAGCAGCACGCGGCGCGCCCAGATAGGCTTCTATGACCTTGGGATCGCGTTGCACATCCGCCGGCTTGCCCTCGGCGATCTTCTCGCCATAGTCGAGCACCATCACGCGATCGCACACGTTCATGACGAGGCGCACGTCGTGCTCGATGAGGAGGACCGTCACGCCTTTCTCGCGGATGCTGCGGATCAGCTTGCCGAGCGCGAGCCTCTCGGCGGGGTTCATGCCGGCGGCCGGCTCGTCGAGGGCGAGCAGCCGCGGATCGGTGGCGAGCGCGCGCGCGATCTCGAGCCGGCGCTGGTCGCCGTACGGCAGGCTGCCGGCGCGGTCGTTGGCCCGCGGCCGGATGCCGACATAGTCGAGCAGCTCCAGCGCGCGGCCGACGATTGCCTTTTCTTCGTCCAGCGTGCGCTTGTTACGCAGCACCGCGCCGATCACGCCCGAGCGCGTGCGCACGTGCCGGCCGATCATCACATTCTCGAGCGCGGACAGATTGGCGAACAGGCGGATGTTCTGGAACGTGCGCGCTATGCCGGCGGCGGCGATCTGGTGCGGCGCGAGGCCGCGCAGCTCGCGGCCGCCGAAGCTGAAGCTGCCGCCGTCCGCGGCATACACGCCGGTCAGCACATTGAAGAGCGTGGTCTTGCCGGCCCCGTTCGGCCCGATCAGGCCGTAGATCTCGTCCGAGTGGATGGAGAAGGAGACGGCATCGAGGGCCTGCACGCCGCCAAAGCGCTTGCTCGCGCTCTGCACCTGCAGAAGCGGGCTCACGCGACGTGCTCCGTGAGCTCGCGCTTGCGCACCGCCGAGGGCAGGAGGCCCGCCGGGCGGAACAGCATGATGAGAATCAGCGCCAGGCCGAAAAGCAGCATGCGGATCACTTCCGGCTCGATCAGCGAGCGGCCGAAGATCCAGTGCTGCACCGGCTCCACCGTCCAGCGCAGGAATTCCGGCGTGAACGACAGCAGCAGCGCGCCGAGGATCACGCCCCAGATGTTGCCCATGCCGCCCAGCACGACCATGGATATCACCATGATCGACTCGACCAGGATGAAGCTTTCCGGCGAAATGAACGCCTGGATGGCGGAGAACATGCCGCCGGCGATGCCGCCAAAGGTGGCGCCCATGGCAAAGGCGAGCAGCTTGAGGCTCGTGGTGTTGATGCCCATGGCGCGCGCCGCGACCTCGTCCTCGCGGATCGCCTCCCAGGCGCGACCGATGCGCGAGTTCTGCAGCCGCAGGTTGATCACGATCACGACCAGCACCACGGCGAGCAGCAGGTAGTAGTACTTGATCGGGCCGCTGAACTCCAGGCCCGCGATGGTCTCGGGGCGCGCGAAGCTGAATTCGCCGAAGCTGAACGGGTCGATGCGCGCGATGCCCTGCGGGCCGTTGGTGATGTTCACCGGCCGCGACAGGTTGTTGAGGAAGATGCGCACGATCTCGCCGAAACCGAGCGTGACGATGGCGAGGTAGTCGCCGCGCAGCTTCAGCGTCGGCGCGCCGAGCAGCACGCCGAACAGGGCGGCGACCGCCGCGCCGATCGGCAGGATGACCCAGAACGGCAGGTGCAGGTTGAAGTGCGGGCTGGCGAGCAGCGCATACGTATAGGCGCCCACCGCATAGAAGGCGATGTAGCCGAGGTCGAGAAGCCCCGCGAAGCCGACGACGATGTTGAGGCCGAGGGCGAGCAGCACATACAGGATGGCGTAGTTGGTGATGCGCACCCAGGTCGTGCCGACCTGCGCGAGCGCGAACGGCAGCAGCGCGAGGCTCACCGCA
>DASSPL010000066.1:0-22907 GCA_035699685.1 Burkholderiales bacterium
TCGAGCGGGTCGTAGATGTTGATCCAGCGCTTCAGCTTGGCGGCGGGGAAGTCGATCTTCTTCTCGCCTTCGGCGATCAGCTCGTCCTGCACTTCGGTGATGCCGAGCGGCGAGCCCAAGGTGAAAAGCGTGTCGACGGGCGGGCACTCGGGGCAGTTGCGCAGCACGTCGTACGCGACCATGGTGCCCATGCTGTGCGTGACCAGGACGATCTTCCCCGACCTGGCGGCCGCCGCGTCCAGCTCCTTGAGCAGGCGCTTGCGCAACTCCTCGCGCACCATGAAGCGCGCGCCGTCCTTGCGCACATACTCCTTGTTGAACAGGAAGTAGTAGGCCTCCATCGCCGCCTTCTTGATGATCGCCTGCTTCCAGGGACCCGGGAGCCAGGCGGCGATCTCGAGCTCGTCCTTCTTCTTCGGCTTCGGCGCGAGCATGCCGGGGTTCGTGGCGAGCTTCGCCTCGAGGTTGTGGATGAAGCGGCGCTCGCGCGGCGTGATGCCCTTGGGCAGCGGCAGCTCCTTTTCGACGCGGTCGAGCGCCTCGGCCTTGATTTCGTCCTCGGCCTTCAGGTCGACGCGCACGCCGGCGACGGCTTCGTAATACGAGTCGAACTCGGTCTCGTACTCCTCGCCGTAGTAGACGTCGGCGTAGTAGTTGAAGAACGGCTCGAACACCGATACGTCGATGCCCTTGTTCGGCGGCCGGAAGACATCGGGCCGCGGATCGTGGCGGCTGAGCCCCCAGAGCCAGATCTCCTTCAGCTTTGCGAGCGGCGGCTTCTTCGCCAGCCCGTGGACGAACACGGCCGATGCAGCCATGGCTTTCCCCCCTCCGGCGAAATCATACTGGCCGCGCGTCGCGCAGGAACAGCGATTGCCAATACGACCCTTTCAAGTCAGACGGCCGGATAAAAATCCGGCGGAGCAGCGTGCTACGTTGGCCCGGCCAACCTCGGGGGAGCGCATGCCGACCAAGCTGTCACAGATGCAATCGCTCGGATCGATCAGCGGAGAAGAGGGGCTGGAAAGCCTCGAAGCCGCGCAGCGCATCACGCCCGCATCGCACTTCGAGGGACGCGAGGGCTTCGACCACGAGTTCCTGCAAGGCCTCCCGGTGCAGTTCCCCAAGCGGACGGGAGCGCGCCAGGGCGACGAGGCGCCGGTGAAGGGCGGCGGCAACGTGCTCAGGTACGAGCACTTCTCGGTGATGATGTCGAAGTCGCGCAAGATCGCCATGTTCACGGCGTGCAACATCAGCGGCCGCAAGTCGCGCAAGATCCAGCGCACCAAGGACGTCTGGTTCTACGACGGCCGCATGGACGTGAAGTACCAGGCGGGCGAGGAGCTCTATGCGGGCAACCGCCTCGACCGCGGGCACCTGGTGCGCCGGGAGGATCCGGTGTGGGGCGCGAGCGCGGCGATCGCCAACGACGACACCTTCCACTTCACCAACTGCTCGCCGCAGTACGACGCCTTCAACCAGCAGATCTGGCTCGGGCTCGAGAACTACCTGCTGCTCAACTCACGCGCCCACCAGCTGCACATCTCGGTGTTCACCGGGCCGGTGCTGAGGACGAGCGACATGTCCTACCGCGGCATGAAGATCCCGCGCGAGTACTGGAAGGTCGTGTGCCTCTTAACCGCGCAGAAGCGGCCGTCGGTGACCGCCTACAAGATCAGCCAGGCCAACCTGCTCGACGACGGCCTCGAGTTCGTCTTCGGCCAGTACAAGACCTACCAGATCAGCGTGGCGAAGGTGGAGAAGGACGCCCACCTCGACTTCGGCGGGCTCAAGGACTACGACGGCTTCTCCAACCAGGAGTCAGTCGCGGGCGGCGACTACGCCCGCGAGCTCACCGACTGGCGCCAGATCATGATCTAGGCCGCAGCTACGCGAAGACGATGCCCTTGCCCTTCAGCTGCGCGTCCTTCTGCAGCTTGGCGAGGGCCACGGCGCGGTTCTCCTCGAGGTAGGCGCCGCCGTAGTGCAGCCCGAACACCACGTGGTTGCCGAAGTCGATGACGCAGGAGCCCGAGTTGCCGCCCAGGGTCGAGCAGTCGTGCGTGAAATGCTTCTTCGCGCCCGCCGGCGGGCTCATCACCTCGCCCGGCGCGAAACGCTTCACCATCAGGGCCTGGCCGAAGATCCTGCCGATGGCCGAGGCATCGTTGCGCGGATCGAATGCCGGGTAGCCGACGACGTAGACCTGGCGCTTCTGCGCGACGGCGGCCGGCGTCTTCGACACCTTTAGCGGCGCGGGCAGCGAGCGCCTGTCCTTGCTCTTCTTGGCGAGCTTCAGGATCGCCAGGTCGACCTGGGGGTCGGGATGGATCACCGGGATGCCCTTCACCTCGAAGCTCATGCTCGCGTCGCTGCCCTGCTCGCACTTGAAGTCGACGCTCGGCGTGAAGCCGCCGCCGACTTTCCACGACGAGCCGGCTCTCGCCGCGAACGCCATCGCGACGTGCCGGTTCGTCATGGCGAGGTCCTCGGCAACCATGAACGCGGTGCCGACATAGCCGGCGCCGTAGCCGGGCACGTTCACGCGCCCGACGCGGCGCAGGACTTCGGTGATGCGCGCCGATTCGCGAGCGATGTGGCCCGCCCACTGGTCGCCGCGCTGCTCGACGGTCACCGCATCGTTCTGCACGAGGAACGACGGGCGGCCGGTGAGCAGGATGATTGCTTCGAGGCCGGTGCGCTCCGCCTCGGAGAGCTGCGGCGCGTCAGGCTTCTCCAGCACCTTGCGCAGGCCCTTGCGGCCTTCCTCGAGGGCTGCTTCCGCGAGCCGGGCATGCACGCTGCGCGTGTCGCCCGTCTGCATCTTCTGCCGGGCCTGCTCGTAGATCTGATCGACGCGCTGCAGCGTCGGCACCGATTCGGCGCCGACGGATTCCAGGCCGCCGGCGCCATCCTGGCCAAGCAGCCTGCGCACGCTATGGACGAGTATCTGCGGTTGCATGCTCCCTCCTCGTGGTTACGACCGAGTGTGAGCGCGACGCGGCGCTCGTGTCCATAGCCGATAGGCGTCTTCAGGCCGCTTCAGGACGTAGCGATAAACCTCTCGCTCATGCCGGCATGGAGCGCGAGCTGGCGGAACTGCGCGGTGGCATCGCCGCCACTTCGCGGCCGGCCTTCCCACACGATGATGGCGAGCGAACCTCCTTCGCGCTTCGCTTCCGCGATGATCCTCTCGTTCGCCATTTGATACGCCCGGTCGGGGTCGCCGTCCGCCTCGAGCGTGGTCAGCTCGACTTGCGCCATCAGCCGGTCGTACAGCGGTCCCCAGTCGCCCGGGCGATCGACGACCGACGTCTCGCGGAAGCGCTTCGCGTCGAACGGCAGCACCACGCGGCAGCGGATGCCGGCGCCGTGCGCCACGTCGAGCGCTGCGAGGTCCGCGCCGCAGGCCGCGGAGCAGACCAGCATGCCGACGCGCTCGGCGGCAAAGACTTCGGCGAGCGCCTTGCGCACCTGGGGCAAGCGCTCGAGCGGGAACTGCACGCGCGGCGCGTCCGGCGCGTCTATGCGCCTGCCGGCGAGCGCGGCCACGGTGCCCGACTGCATGTCGCGATAATAAGACGGCGTTGTCGTTACCATTCGGGTCGATCCGCTTTTCCCCCGGCTGCCGACGAACAACAATCGGATAAATCGAGCATTGGAAAACGCCTGATGCGTGCACTCGTCATCGGCGGGTCGCTCGGCGGCCTGTTCGCCGCCAACCTGCTCCACGACCAGGGCTGGGACGTCGAGGTGTTCGAGCGTGTCGGCGACGACCTCGCCGCGCGCGGCGCGGGGATCGGCACGCACACCGAGCTCCTCGGCGTGCTGGCGCGGCTCGGCATCCGCATCGACGAGAAGCTCGGCATCGAGGCCTTCGAGCGCATCTGCGTCGACCGCGAAGGGCGCGAGCTGTACCGGACGCGCTGGGGCCACATCATGAGCGCGTGGGCGAGCGTGTATCGGCCGCTCAAGGACCGCTTTCCGGCGGCGCGCTACCACTTCGGCAAGGGATTCACGCGGTTTTCCGGCACGGACGCCATCACCGCGCATTTCGACGACGGCTCGCAGGCGAGCGGCGATCTCCTCATCGGCGCCGACGGGCTGCGCTCGGCCGTGCGGGCGCAGCTCTTCCCCGAAGCGCAACCGGAATACGCCGGCTACGTCGCGTGGCGCAGCATCGTCGAGGAGGGCGCGCTGCCCGCGGCGACGCGCGAGTGGCTCGGCACCGGGTACTGGTTCGTGCTGCCGCCGGCGGAGATGATGCTCTGCTACCAGGTGCCGGCGAAGGATCCGAAGCGCACCGGGCGCGACTGGAACTACGTCTGGTACCGGCCGGTCACGCCCGCGCAGCTCGCGGACCTCAATACCGACGCGGGCGGGCGCCATCACGCGGGCGGAATTCCGCCGCCGCTCATCCGTGCCGGCAACCTGGAAAAGATCAAGGAAGATGCGCGGCGGCTCCTCGCGCCGCACATCGCGACGCTCGTCGAGCGCTCGCAGCCCTTCTTCCAGGCGATCTTCGACGTCGAATCGCCGCGCCTGGCGGTGGGGCGTGTCGCGCTGCTGGGTGATGCCGCGTTCGTCGCGCGGCCGCACGTCGGGATGGGCGTGACCAAGGGGGCGCTGGATGCGCTTTGCCTTGCAAAATCCCTGGAAACCAGTCGCGACCCGGAAAGCGCGCTTGCGCGCTACGACCGCCTGCGCGGCGAGTTCGGGCGGCGCTGCGTGGCGCGCGCGCGGCGGCTGGGTGCCTATATAGAATTTCCCGAGCGCAAGCTCGACCAGCGCCCGGAGCGCGTGCTGCACGAGGTGGCGGCGGCGCTCGGAGAAATTCCCGAGCTGGCGATCGAAACCTGAAGAGTCAAGACATGCCAACAATGAACGTACGCGGCGTCAACATCCATTACCGCATCATCGGCGACGAGGGGCCGTGGCTCGCGCTCATCACCGGCGGCCGGCGCGGCTTCAACGAGTTCGTGCCGCTCGCCGAGAAGATCGCCGCGCACGGCGTTCGCGTCCTGGTGCACGACCGGCGCAACACCGGCGCCTCCGACGTCGTGATCGAGGGCCGCGACGGCGAGGAGGAGATCTGGACCGACGACCTGTACGAGATGCTCGGCCGGCTCGGCGCGCGGCCGGCGGTGGTCGGCGGCGCGTCGTCCGGCGCGCGCACGTCGGTGCTGACGTACCTGCGGCACCCCGACGCGGTGCGCGCCCTCTTCCTCATGCGCGTGACCGGCGGCGCCTTCGCCGCGGGCCGCCTGCCGGACATGTACTACGGACAGTTCATCCGCGCGGCGAAGGAAGGCGGCATGGCCGCGGTGTGCGCCACCGAGCAGTACCGCGAGCGAATCGCCGCCAATCCGGCGAACAGGGAGCGCCTGATGAAGATGGAGCCGAAGCAGTACGTCGAGGCCATGCAGCACTGGCTCGACATCTTCACGCGCGGCCCGGTCGAGCCGATGTACGGCGTCACGGAGGCGCAGCTCAGGTCCATCAAGGTGCCGTCGATCGTCATTCCCGGAAACGACAAGACGCATAACGGCGCCTGCGGCCGCGCCATCCAGAAGCTGATTCCGGGCAGCCGGCTGGTCGACCTCGGCCTGGAGGAGCAGGACCTGCCGCTGGTGCCGTTCAGCGACTGGGGGCCGCAGGAGGCGCGCATCGCGAAGGTCTGCGCGGAATTCGTGCAGCAGCACGGCAGGTAACTACGACCCGCCTAGAGGTTTTACGACAGACGCCCGCGCGCCCGGCCGCTAGCATGCGGCCCGATGCACCTATCGAAAGCCTGGGCCATGGCGGCCGCGTTCCCCTTCGCGGCCTTCGCGCAGGCCGATATCTCGCTGCAGATCGGTGCGCACAAGTACCCGGCGGGCGGCCAGGCCGAATGCAAGTCGGCGCAGCGGGCGAGCATCTACAACATCCCCGCCTCGCTCACCTCGGTCTCGCACCGCGCGGGTAAAGACTCGCTCAACCTCTCGCTCTGGCAGCCGGCGGACGGCAAGCCCGCGATGCTGACGCTCAGCGTCACCACCGGCGGCAAGACCTACCTCGTCGACACGGTCAAGGACAAGAAAGGCTCGGGCAAGGCGACGCGCGACGATCGCACGATCTCCATCGACGCGGTGGCGGCGAGCGGCGAGAAGATCACCGGCAGGATCCAGTGCCGCTCGTTCAGCGGCATCCAGGCGGAGGGCGGCTGATGAAATACGTCGTGACGTTCCTGCTGTGCGCCTTCTCCGCCGCCGCGCTGGCGCAGGAATGCCGCATCGAGTACCAGCGCGCCGACAACATGTGGGCGCACCTCGGGCGCCCCGACGGCGCGCTCGGCACCGAGACGCTCACGCTCAAGCCGGGCGAGCGCAAGGTGCTGATCACCGACTGGAAATACGAGAAGCAGAAGAACGACGGCACCAACTACTACGGCAGCCACGTGCGCATCATGCGAAATGCCGGCCAGCAGCCGGTCGAGGTCGTGGTGGTGCCGGGGGCGATGGGCGCCATGCCGAGGCTGGTGAACCGGGTGGACGGCAATCGCGGCGTCGGGACCCTCAAGCCCGGACAGAGCGAGCCGCTGCAGGTCGACCTCGCCGAGGCGTTCTGCCCGGTGGCGGCGACGACCGCCACGCCCGCGCAGCCGGGCATCACGCCGCCCACCGGGCTGATGGCGCGGCAGAACTCGCCCCACGACATCGTCCTCAACTGGCAGCCGGTGCCGAACGCCAGGGAATATCGCGTCTACGTCTCGCCGCCGCCCCAGCCGCACCTCCAGGGCAAGCCGGCGGTGCTGAGCGGCAGCGGGCGGCACTTCGTCATCACGATCCCGCGGTCCAACCCGCCGCCCGCGTATAGCGCGTCGATCGAGGCGGTCGGCCAGGACGGCTCGGTGTCGCAGCGTGTCCCTTTCCCTACCGTTCCGGTGCAGGTCGCGGGCGGCGGCGGGCCCGCCACCGGCCCGAGCGGCTCGCCGTCCACACCCGCGAGCCCCGGCGGCCAGCAGTGCCCGCCGGGACAATTCGTCACCGGCATCAGCGCGAGCGGCCAGATCACCTGCGCGGCGCCGCGCTAGCTGACGAAACAATTACGTACCCGGTACGGAATTGCGGGGTAACGTAGCGCCCGCCTGAATCCAGCGCTCGCTCCATTCCGCGTCCGCAGCTTCCGCTTCCAGTGGCCGGCGGACCTCTGCACGTCGCTCTCGTTCGAGGCCGACATGCTGATCCTCGGCTGGTACATCCTGGCGACCACCGGCTCGGTGGAGCAGCTGGTGGCGTTCGGCGCGATCATCTGGGTCGGCTCGGCGTTCTCGCCGTTCCTCGGCATGGCGGGCGATCGCATCGGGCTGCGCGCGCTGCTCTGCATCACGCGCGCGCTCTACGCCGTGCTCGCCTGCACGCTGACGATCCTGACCCTGAGCGAGGCGCTGCGGCCCTGGCACGTGTTCGTGATCATGGGCATCGCCGGCCTCATCCGGCCCTCGGACCAGGCGATCCGCAACCTGCTCGTCGGCCAGACGATGCGCCCGGAGATGCTGATGGGCGCGCTCGGCCTCTCGCGCAGCACGCAGGACATCGCCAAGGTGACCGGCGCGCTGCTCGGCGCGGGCGGCGTCGTGCTGTTCGGCATGGGACCGGCGTACGTGGTGGTGACGGCGCTCTACGTGACCTCGTTCTTCCTGTCGCTCGGCGTCGCCACCTCGCCGCGCCACGCTTCGCATTTCAGGGATGTGCTGACGCGCGTGAAGGACGCCGCGCGCTACGTCTGGAGCAAGGACGACCTGCTCGGCTCCTTCTCGATCGCGTTGCTGGTCAACCTGCTCGCCTACCCGTTCATCCTCGGCCTGCTGCCCTACGCGGCGAAGGAGGTCTACGGCATCGGCCAGTCCGGCCTCACGTACCTGGCGCTGGCCTTCGCCGTCGGCGCGCTGACCGGCTCGGTGCTGGTCGGCGCGAACCGCGTGCCGCTGCGCGCCGGCCGCTCGATGCTGTGGAACTCGGCGCTGTGGTTCCTCACCATCGTGGTCTTCGGCCAGACGAGCTGGCTGCCGCTCGGCCTGGCGATGCTGTTCCTGATGGGCGTGACGCAGAGCTTCTGCCTGCTGCCGGTGGCGGCGGTCATGATCCGCACCTCGAGCGAGGAGATGCGCGCCCGCGTGATGGGCATCCGCGTGCTCGCGATCTGGGGGCTGCCGATCGGCCTGCTGGCCGCCGGGCCGATCATCGCGCGCCTCGGCTACCCGGCATGCACGCTGCTTTATGCCGGGCTCGGCCTCGCCGCGACGTTCGCGATCGGCTATCGATGGCGCGGCGCGCTGTGGCAAATTTCCGCGCCCGCGAACACCCGCGGCTAAATGGCGCTCCGTGCCGATAGCCGACGCTAACCGGCATGGCGCTTGCACCTGCTGGAGTCGCAGTTCAACCACCCCACCAGGAGATTCAATCCATGCCCAAGGCTCTTAGCGTCACCACCGCCGCCGTCCTGTTCGCACTCTCGACGTTCGCGGTTGCGCAGTCTTCGTCCTCGTCGAGCAGCCCCTCGACGTCGTCCCCGTCGGCCTCCTCGCCGTCCGCGTCGGGCAGCAGCTCGACCGGTTCATCCGGCGCGTCGGGCGCGTCCGGGTCGTCGTCGTCGTCCTCGCCCGCCGCTTCGGGCAGCTCGTCCTCGCCGGCCGCTTCGGGCAGCTCGTCCAGCAGCGCTTCCTCGCCGAGCTTCACGTCCGTCGACACCAACAGCGACGGCCAGATCTCGCGCGCGGAGTGGGACGCGCACTTCAACAAGTCCGGCTCGAGCTCGACCGGCGCGTCCGGCGGCACGTCCGGCTCGTCCTCGGGCATGAGCGGCAGCGGCAGCTCGAGCAGCACGTCGGGCGGCAGCTCCACCGGCGGCAGCTCGGGCACCACGCAGTCGCCGAGCGGCACCGGCATGGGCGGCAGCTCGTCCGGGAGCTCGACCAGCAAGTAAGCAGCAAGTAGTCGCCTCCGAAGCGCCTGGCCGGGAGGTCCTGCCTACAGGACGATCTCCCGCCAGGCGCCCCTGACGTCCATCTCGTAGTCCAGCCCCACGACCGGGGGACGGCAAAAGTGCCAGGCGAGCCCGCCGGCCGCCGCCCCGCGCTTCACGATCTCCTCGCCCACCAGCGCTCCGATGTCGTGCACCGTGTACGCCTGCGTCGAAACCGCATCGCGCCAGCCAAAGCCGAGCGACGTATCGCCGTAGCGCACGATCGTCTCGCGGTAGCTCGCGCGCCCTTCCCTGGCCTCGCCGCCGCCGGGCATGGAGCGACGGCACTTGCGGCGGATCGTATTGCGGGCAGACATTGGTGCGCGCCACCGGGTTGTCGCCGTCGCGCCAGAGGCCCCAGCGCTCCAGCGTGCGCGAATAGCGGATGTTGAACTCCTTGAATCCCTGCTCGGTGAACGGCGCCGGCGAGCGCAGCTCGCACGCCGCGAAGGCCTTCACCGGCCGCCCCAGGGAGGCGAGGTGCTTCTCGATCAGGTCGAAGCCCTGGTCGAGCGGCACCGGCCTCGCGAGCCGCGCCCGCTCGATCTCGAATCCGGGCAGCGCCGCCACGCCGCCGGAGTACTGGAACACCGCCTTGATGTAGCGGTATCCGCCGTCCTGGAAATCCCGCACGTCAGCCATCGCCGGATGCTAATCCACGCGCTGCGTAGCTAGAATGTCCGCAAGGAGGAACCCACCATGAGAAATGCGCTGCTCGCGCTGCTTTTCGCCGTGGCCATGCCGGCCGCGGCGCAGGACACCATCAAGATCGGCCTGATCGTCGATCGCATCGGCTTCGCCAAGGCCTGGTCGGAGCCGATCACCCAGGGCGCGGTCTACGCGGCGCGCGAGCTGAACGCGAAGGGCGGCGTCCTCGGGAAGAAGGTGGAGCTGGTCATCGAGGACGACCAGTCGAAGCCCGATCTCTCCGCCACCGCGGCGCGCAAGCTCGAGGAGGCCGGCGTGGCCTTCATCCTGTCGCTCACGCACACGGTGGCCGCGCTGCAGGCGCAGACCGTCACCGTCGAGACGAAGACGCCGCACCTCGCGCCCTCCCTCACCGTCGACACGCTCACCACGCAGATCCAGAACCCGAACTTCTGGCAGACCGGGCCGCTCGCCTCGACGCAGATCGCGACGCTGCTCTCGTACGCCCGGCAGAAAAACTACAAGCGGGTCGCGCTCGTGTCCGACAACTCGGCCATCAGCCAGGCGACCGCCAAGGCGTTCAAGGCCGAGTTCGACAAGAACGGCATCCAGGTGGTGAGCGAGGAGATGCTGCCCTCCGGCGCGCAGTCGGCCGAGGCGCAGATGCAGAAGGTGCGCTCGGCGAAGCCCGACGCCATCTTCCTCGCCACGCTGCTCACGCCGGAGAACCTGCTGGTGCTGCGCTCCTACCGGCAGCACGGCATGAAGATCCCGCTGGTGGGCAACTACAACCTGGCCGTGCCGGTGTACATGTCGGTGGCCAAGGGCCTGCTCGACGGCATCGTCTTCGTCGACGCGTGGGACCCGGCCAAGCCGCAGGTGAAGCAGTTCATCGCCGGCTATACCAAGGAGATGGGCGTCGAGCCCTGGAACATGATGGGCTACGGCTACGACGGCGTGATGCTCGCCGCCGACGCCATCCGCCGCGCCGGCAGCACCGACAAGGCCAAGGTCACGCAGGCCATGCAGCAGACGAAGTACAAGGGCGTCCTCGGCAGCGTCGAGGCGACCTACGAGTTCCGCGACGGCAAGCGCATCGGCTTCGATCCCGAGGGCATGGTCGTGCGCCAGTACGAAGGCGACCGCCAGGGCCGCGCGCTCCACGTCGGCACCAAATAAATGGTGACAGTCACCATTTTCCGAAGGAACTGAGAATGGACCGATTCGTCCCCATCAAGGGCCTGCACCATTGGGCGTACCGCTGCAAGGACGCCGAGGAGACGCGCCACTTCTACGAGGACATCCTCGGCCTGCCGCTCACGCACTTCATCCGCCAGGACGAGTACACCGGCTCGAGCGGCGAGAAGGTCGACCGGTTCGCGCACATCTTCTTCGAGATGGCCGACGGCTCGTCGCTCGCCTTCTTCGACTTAGGCGACGACGTCGCCGCCGAGCCCTCGCCCAACACCCCGCGCTGGTGCAACCACATGGCGCTGCGCGTTGCTTCCCTGTCGGACCTGGACAAGGCGCGTGCCCGGCTGGAGGCCGCCGGCGTCCCGGTCGTCGGCCCGCTCGACCACGACGGCTGGGTGAAGTCGATCTACTTCTTCGACCCCAACGGCGCGCGCATGGAGCTCACCACCGTCACCGGCGCCGACAAGGAAGCCGACTACCGCGCCCGCGCGCGCGCCGAGCTCGACGCCTGGACGCGCGAGAAGCGAACCGCTAAATAGGGACAGTCCCTATTTTCATGCACAGCGAAGAAGCCTGGTTCAGGGAGCGCGGCTTCGGCCAGAAGCTCGGCTTCGGCAGGAAGCCGGTGCTCCTCGTCGTCGACTTCGCCTACGCCTTCACCGATCCGGCGAGCCCGCTCGGCGGCAACCTGGACGCGCCGATCGCGGAGGCCAACCGCCTGGTGGATGCGGCGCACGCGGCGGCGGTGCCGGTGATCTTCACGCTCGTCTGGTACGAAGAGGAGAACCAGCGCGACGGCGGCATCTTCGCGAAGAAGCAGACCGGCGCGCAGCACCTGAAGGCCGGCACGCGCGCGGTGCAGCTCGACGAGCGCCTGCGCCGCGCGCCGGGCGACGCGATCCTGGTGAAGAAATACGCCTCGTGCTTCTTCGGCACCGACCTCGTGCCGCGGCTGCTCTCGCACGGCGCCGACACGCTCGTCATCGCCGGCTGCTCGACCAGCGGCTGCGTGCGCGCCACCGCGATCGACGCCTGCCAGAACGGCTTCCGGCCGATGGTGGTGCGCGAGGCGGTCGGCGACCGCTCGAGGGCCGCCCACGAGCAGAGCCTGTTCGACCTCCATTCGCGCTATGCCGACGTAGTCGGGATGGACGAGACCCTCGCCTACCTCGGCGCGCTAAAGTGAGCTTTTCAACTCGGCGGGAACCAACAATGAAGAAACTCCTGATCTTCGCGGCGGCGATGGCCGCCTGCACCACGGCGAGCGCCGCCGGCATCGGCGTGCGCGCCGGCACCACCGGCATCGGCGCCGACGTCGCCTTCAACGTCCTGCCCACGCTCGACGCGCGCGTGGGCTACTCGGCGCTCAAGTGGGGCTTCGACACCGATACGAGCAACGCGCGCTACGACGGCGACCTGAAGCTCTCCAACCTGAGCACCCTCGTCGACTTCCGCCCGCTCGGACCGCTCTTCCGCCTCACGGGCGGCCTGATCTTCAACGACAACAAGTTCGAGGCGGTGGGCCGGCCGAACGCGGTCGCCGGCAGCTTCAACGCCACCGTCGAGTCCGGCCGCAGCGCCGCGCCGTACCTCGGCATCGGCTGGGGCAACGTCGCCGGCCGCGGCTTCAACTTCTACGCCGACCTCGGCGTGATGTTCATGGGCACGCCGAAGGCCTCGATCAGCGCCAACTGCGCCGGCCTGAGCGCCGGCCAGTGCAGCGCGCTGCAGAACGAGGTGGCGGCCGAGCAGCAGCGGCTGCAGGACGAGATGAAGGGGTTCAAGTACTACCCGGTGATGAACCTCGGCTTCACCATCGGTTTCTAGCCAGGAAGCAGGGGTTTAGGCCGACTAGGGATTTCTCCGAGTTCCGGGCCCCGGACGCTGTGATAGCCTCTAATTGGGGCGTCGGCTTCTGGGGAGAGAGCCGTTGTCGGTCAAAGGGATAAAAGCTGAACCGCAGGTAGTTTCCGCGCAGGTGGTTTCCGTGTGGGCCGGGGGCTGAGCCCATGCGCCTGAGCCTCGGCTCGAAGTTCGCGCTGACCGTGCTGGTGATCCTCGCGGTCACGATGGCGGCGAACACGCTCTACTTCTTCCGCGCGTGGGCGCAGCTCCAGGAGCAGCAGCTCGTCGAGCGCGGCCGCGCGCTCGGCCGGCTGATCGCGCTGGTCAGCCCCGAGGCGATGCTCGGCTTCGACTACCTGCTGCTCAACGACTACACGCGCGAAGTGGCGCTGCGCCGCGACGTGGTCTACGCCGTCATCGTCACCGCCCAGGGCGCGCCGGTCAGCTCCTCGGTCGAGAGCTCGGGCTCGCCGCTCAAGCAGCGCCTGAGCGCGGCGCGCGGCGACGACATCCTCAAGGCGATCGAGTCGGTGCGCGACGACCCGGACCTGATCGGCCTCGAGTTCCCGATCGTGCACAACGGCATGCCGCTGGGGCGCTTCCTCGTCGGCCTCAGCCGCGAGTCGGTGCGCGGCGAGCTGCGCGTGCAGCTCATGATCCAGGCGCTGATCGTCACCGCGATCGTGCTGTTCCTGAGCGGCGCGATCTACGCCGTGTTCCGCCTGAACGTGCTGTTCCCGATCCGCCGGCTGATCGCCGCGTCGCGCGAGGTGGCGCGCGGCGAGTACCCGGTGGTCGAGGTGAAGTCGTCCGACGAGTTCGGCCTGCTGGCGCGCGCCTTCAACACCATGGCCGCCGAGGTGAAGGAGGAGCAGGCGAAGCTGCACCGCCAGGCGAACTACGACGCGCTCACCGGCCTGCCCAACCGCATGATGGCCTTCGAGCGCATCACGCAGGAGATCCGGCGCGCCGCCCGCACCGGCGACCGCTTCGCGGTGTACTTCATCGACCTCGACAACTTCAAGAACATCAACGACTCGCTCGGCCACGCGGCGGGCGACGAGCTGCTGATCGCCGTCGGCGGCCGCCTGCAGGCGGCGCTGCGCTCGAGCGACACGGTGGCGCGCCTGGGCGGCGACGAGTTCCTGGTGCTCGCGCCGGACATCACCGACGAGCTGCAGGTGAAGGGCATCGCCGAGCGGCTGCTGCACGCCGCCGCCGAGCCGCTCGAGCTCTCCGGCCGGCGCGTCAGCGCCCAGTGCAGCATCGGCATCGCCATCTTCCCGGACAGCGCCGACACGGTCGAGGCGCTGATGGTCAACGCCGACGAGGCGATGTACCAGGCGAAGACCCAGAGCCACGGCTCGGCGATCTTCTTCACCGAGGAGATGAGCGCGCGCATGCGCGAGCGCATGCGGCTCGAGGAGGACCTCGAGCAGGCGATCGCGCACGGCCAGCTCGAGCTGCACTTCCAGCCGATGGTGGTCGCCGCCACCGAGGCGCACCACGGCGCCGAGGTGCTGCTGCGCTGGCGCCATCCCGAGCGCGGCTACGTCGCCCCGGCGCTGTTCGTGCCGGTCGCCGAGGCGAGCGGCGACATCGTGCGCATCGGCGAGTGGGTGCTCGAGGAGGCGTGCCGCGCCTGGGCGGACTGGCGCGCGCGCGGCATCGACGCCGGGGTGCTGGCGGTCAACGTCTCGCGCGTGCAGTTCAGGAAGCGCCTGTCGGCGCACGTCGCCGAGATGCTCGTCGCCTACGCCATACCGCCGGAGCGGCTCGAGCTCGAGATCACCGAAAGCGTGCTGCTCGACGACCACCCGGAGGTGGCCGACGAGCTGGCGCGCCTGCGCGCGATGAAGGTGCGCGTCTCGCTCGACGACTTCGGCACCGGCTACTCGTCGCTCAGCTACCTCAAGCGCTTCCGCTTCGACGTCCTCAAGATCGACCGCAGCTTCATCAACGGGCTGCCGGAGAGCGCGGACGACGTCTCGGTGGTGAACGCGATCTTCGCCATGGCGCACGGCCTCGGCCTGCGCGTGGTGGCCGAGGGCGTCGAGCGGCGCGCGCAGCTCGAGTTCATCCGCGGCCGGCGCTGCGAGTTCGCGCAGGGCTGGCTGTTCTCGAAGGCGCTGGACCGCGCCGCGTACGAGGCCTACCTACTCGCCGGCAGCGCCGGCCTGCGCCGGCAGCTTAAGGGAGCCGTCGCCTGAAGGCGCTACTCGTCCTCCTCGCCCTGCTCTGCGGAGGCGCGCACGCCGCGGACGAAGCGCCGCTCACGCTCGGCGTGTTCCCGCGCCTGAAGCCTACCGAGATGATCTCCATGTACCAGCCGGTGGCCGCGCACCTCGGCGAGCGGCTCGGCCGGCGCGTCGTGCTGGTGACCACCAAGGACTTCGAGGCCTTCTGGCAGGGCGTGAAGGCGCAGCGCTACGACATCGTGCACTACAACCAGTACCACTACATCCACTCCGCGTACGCCTACCGCGTGGTCGCGCACCAGCAGGAATTCGGCCGCAAGGCGGTGGCCGGCGCGCTCTTCGTGCGCGCCGACTCCGGCATCACCGAGCTCAAGCAGCTGCGCGGCCGCACCATCATGTTCGGCGGCGGCCGCGACGCCATGATGAGCTACATCGCGCCGCGCTACCTCCTCATGCAGGCCGGGCTGAAGGACGAGGACTTCAAGAGCGAGTTCGCGGTCAACCCGCCCAACGCGCTGCTCGCGCTGTATCACCGGCAGGCGGACGCCGCCGGCGGCGGCGACATCCTGGTCGACATGCCCGCGGTGAAGACGGCGATCGATACCGGCCAGCTGCGCATGCTGGCCGCGACCGAGCCGCTGCTCTTCCTGCCGTGGGCGGTGAAGCGCAGCATGCCGGCGAAGCTCGCCGGCGAGGTGCAGTCGACGCTGGTCGGCCTGGGCGACAGCGAGGCCGGGCGGCAGGTGCTGCGCTCGGCCAAGGTGACCGGCATGGGACCGGCGACGGACAAGGACTACGACGTGCATCGCCGCCTGACGAAGGCGGTGTTCGGGGCAAAAGGGATCGCGAGATAGGAAGGTGAGGGGTATCAACGCCAGCGCCCGCGCAGCGGCGCTCGTCGCCGCCGTTGCCGGCATCGTCCTCTGGGCGCACACCGGCTCCGGCGTGCCGGCCTTCCGCGCCGACGTGCGGCCCGAGCCGGGCTGGGAGCGCTTCCGCGCCGATTACGGCATCAGCCATTTCGGCGACGACGGCCAGTTCGTGCGCGCGGTGCAGAACGGCTACAACCTGGTGCACTTCACCGGCCGGTACGCCCCGCGCTTCACCCGGCGCACGGCCGCCGACCGCGTGAACGCGTGCGCGAGCTGCCACACGGTCGACGAGCTCGCCTACAGCTTCGTCAACTCCGACCGCTACGACCCGCGCTTCGGCCAGCGCATGTCGTTCGAGGACCACGTGCGCCGCTGCTACGCCGAGCGGCTCGACGGCGTCGTGCCGACGGTCTACGACCCGGCGGTGCGCGACATCCGCCTGCTCGCGCGCGCGGTGGCGCACCACCTGCAGCTCGGCGAGGGCGCCGTCCGATGAAGAAGCTCATCCGCACCGGCGCCGTGCTGGCGATTCTCGGTGTGCTCTATGCGCTGTCGCTGTACAAGCACGCCGAGCGCGACGCCGCCCGCCGCGCGCCGGTGGCGCTGACGCCCGGCTGCGCGGAGAAGCTCGGCCGCTACGGCCTCGCCGCCGACAAGCTCTACCGCTCGCCCTATGTGCTGGCGCGCGAAGGCGAGGCGCGCCCGGCGCGCGGCTACGCCGAGGACGACGTGCGCGCCATCCAGCGCGGCTGCAACATCATCGACGACACGCAGGGCGAGCTGGCGACGGTCAGCCTCGAGCGCTGGAACGCCAAGCGCTTCATCCGCGGCAGCCACGCGAGCTGCGACCACTGCCACCAGTCGATCGGCGACAAGCAGGACGCGGACGGCAACCCGCTGAAGGGATCGCTCAGCCTCGGCGCCTCGTGGGTGATGGCCGACATGTACGACCGCTTCACCGGGCTCCTGCTGCCGTTCGAGCTGCGCCAGATGCAGTGCTACATCAACTCTTCCAACGGCTACAAGCCGAACATCGCCGACGACCTGGTGCGCGACGTGACCGCCTACAGCCGGTTCCTCTCGGCGGCGCTCGACCTGCGCATCGGCAACCACTACGACGAGCAGGGCATCGACGAGATCGCCGCCTCGCACACGCTCAAGCAGGGCGACGACTACGTGCGCGGCGAGGCGCTGTACAAGCAGAAGTGCATCTCGTGCCACGGTCCCGGCGCGCAGGGCACCGTCGCCGGCGGCCGGGTGGTCGCCCCGGCCCTCGCCGGGCCGAACGCCTGGAACATGCAGTCGCGCAACTACTTCTACTACGTCTCCACCATCCTGCCGGGCTTCATCTGCCGCAACATGCCGCCCGGCCAGGAGAACACCCTCGAGCACCAGGAGTGCCGCGACATCGCGTACTTCCTGTCGAACCTGCCGCGGCCGGCGGGCGACAAGCAGGGACCGCTGACGGCGCTGCAGCAGCAGCTGATGATGAACGCGCTGCCGCCGCTCGTGCGCATGACCGAGCGCGTCACGACGAAGCCGATCCAGGAGGGCGAGCAATGAAGGCGCTCGCGCTCCGCTGGAGCTCGCTCGGCGTCAACAACCACCTGGTCGTCGGCCTGACCCTCGCGCTCGTCACCCTGCCGCAGGCGGTGGCCTTCTCGGTCACCCTCGCCGGCGTGCCGCCGCACTTCGGCATCTACGCCGCTATCTGGGGGGTGCTGTTCTGCGCGCTGCTCAACCCGTCGCCGGTGTTCCACGGCGGCCCGAACACCGCCATGTCGGCGGCGATCGGCGTGATCCTGCTGCCGATCGCGCCGCCCTTCGGCGCCGAGTACATGGGCTACGCGCTGACCCTCGGCCTGATGTGCGGCCTGATCCAGCTCCTCTTCTGGCTGGTGAAGCCGCTCGGCCGGATGCTCGACCTCGTCAGCGAGCCGGTGATCAACGGCATGATCTGCGGCATCGGCCTGTTCCTCATCTTCCGCTCGATCACCACCTTCGGCGGCCTGCCGATGAACACCGAGGTCGAGTGGCCGCTGTGGATCGCCTGGCAGTCGTTCCTCGCGGTGCTCGAGATCGGCAACCCGTACGCGATCGAGATCGGCCTGGTCACGCTCGCCACCTGCATCGTCGTGCAGCAGTTCGAGCGGCTGAAGAGCTGGGCGATCCTCGCCGGCATCGCCGGCGGCACGCTCTACTCGGAGCTCCTCAACCGCCGGCACGGCCTGGGCACCACGCTCGTCGAGCAGATCGGCAACCTCGCCTCGGTCCACCCCATCACCCCCTCGCTGCCGACCTTCAGCCAGGAGGCGATGCACGACATCGTCGCCATCGTCCCCGGCGCCGTGACGCTCGCGCTCCTCGGCCTGTTCCAGACGGTGGCCGCGATGCGCCGCATGAGCCGCAAGGCCGGCGGCTTCACCGACAGCCGCCGCGCGATCTTCTCCGACGCGGTGACCAACTGCGCGCTGCCTTTCCTGTCGTCGCTGCCGAGCTGCGCCTCGTTCAACCGCATGTGGCTGGTGCACAAGCTCGGCATCCACAGCCGCGTGACCATCGCCGCCTCGGGCGTGCTGCTGCTCCTCCTGGTGCTGTTCTTCTCCTCCGCCATCGCCGTCATCCCGATGCCCGCCATGGCGGCGATCATCATGCTGCTCGGCGCCAACATGCTGAAGTGGGAGGACATCCGGCCCCACCTCACCAACCGGCGCGAGGCGGTGGTGTTCCTCGGCGCGTTCCTGTCGGTGCTGTTCCTCGACCTCTTCGGCGCCGTGCTGGTCGGCGCGGTCCTCGCCATCGCCTACTCCAAGTGGGAGCAGGCGCATCCGCAGATCAGCCTCGAGGGCAAGGTGCTGAAGATCCGCGGCAACATCTACTACGGCTCGCTGCCGGTGATCGAGAAGATCTACCACGAGGCGCTCGAGCGCGGCGACAGCCTGGTGATCGACTTCTCGCAGGCCTACTACATCGATCCCGAGGGCATCCGCTGGCTCGCCGCCGCGCGCGCCGCCGGCAAGGCCACCTTCGTCGACCGCCGCACCGGCCGCGACCGCCGCGCCAGCACGCAGGTCACTCCCGAGATCGCCCGCCAGCGCCGCGCCACGCGCGACCGCCGCCGCAAGACCCACCTTTAAATAGGGACAGTCCCTATTTTTGAAATCGGGCTCTGACCCCGATTTCTCGATTTATCATCCCGTCTCCAAGGAGGAATCGATGATCCGCAGACTTCTC
Source organism: Burkholderiales bacterium (assembly GCA_035699685.1). Lineage (GTDB taxonomy): Bacteria > Pseudomonadota > Gammaproteobacteria > Burkholderiales > SG8-39 > SCGC-AG-212-J23. The sequence goes on from DASSPL010000066.1 coordinate 18,995, forward strand.
GCGCTCGCGCTCTTCGCCTGCGCCGTACCCGCCGTTGCCCAGACCAAGATCGTGCTCGGCTACACGCCGGCCAACGCCTTCATGCCGGCCTTCGTGGCGAAGGACAAGGGCTTCTTCCGGAAGCGCGGGCTGGATGTCACGCTGCAGACGGTGCCGCAGGGTTCGACCATCGCCGGCGCCATGGCGGGCGGCACGCTGCAGGTCGGCACGCTCACCGCGCCGGCCTACCTCCTCTCGGTGGAAGGCGGCATCGACACGCAGATCGTCGCCGCCTCGACCTACCAGGCGAAGGCGAACCCGACCATCGGCCTGATGGCGCGCGAGGGCTCGAACATCAAGAGCGCGGCCGAGATGAAGGGCAAGCGCATGGGGGTGCCGGGCCTGAACGGCGTGAACCACATCGTCGCCATGAAGTGGCTCGAGAACAACGGCGTGCAGCGCAACCAGGTCACCTACGTGGAGACCGGCTTCGCCCAGATGGGCGACCTGCTGAAGGGCGGCCAGGTCGACCTGGTGGTGCCGGTCGAGCCGTTCATCACGCGCATCCAGCAGACCAAGGTCGGCTACCAGGTCACCGTGCCCTCCATCACCGAGTCCTACCTCGAGTCGTTCTACATCATGATGCGCGACTTCGTGCAGAAGAACCCCAAGGCCGCGCGCGACTTCCGCGAGGCGCTGCGCGAGGCGGTCGAGTACATCAAGACCAACGAGGCCGAGGCGCGCAAGACCCAGGTCACCTACCTCAAGCTGCCCGAGGCCGCCGCGGCGAGCATCAAGCTGCCGACCTTCGCCGTCGACGTCAAGGCGGACGACGTCGACTTCTGGGTAAAGCTCCTCAAGGACTTCGGCATCACCAAGGGCACCGCCACCGCCCAGCAGGTGGTGTTCCAGTAAGGAAAAAATGGTGACAGTCACCATTTTCGGTGCTTGAAGCCCGAGCGGTAAGCGTCGCCTTCGGCGCGCAGCAGATCCTGCGCGACGTCAGCTTCGAGGTCGGCGAGCACGAGTTCGTCTGCCTGGTCGGCCCCTCCGGCTGCGGCAAGACCACGCTGCTGCGCGTGCTCGCCGGCCTTACTCCCGTCAGTTCCGGCCGCGCCCTCTTCAAGGGCGACGAAGTGCGCGGCCCGCAGACGGCGCTCGCCGTCGTGTTCCAGGACTATGGCCGCGCGCTGCTGCCCTGGCGGACCGTCGCAGGCAACGTCGCCCTGGCGCTCGAAGCCCGCGGCATCCCCTCGGCGGAGTTCGCCGATCGCATAAACCCGCTGCTGGAGAAGCTCCGCCTCGCGCAGCACGCCGGCAAATTTCCCTCGCAGCTCTCCGGCGGCATGCAGCAGCGCCTGCAGATCGCGCGCTGCCTCGCGCAGGAGCCGCAGGTGCTCCTGATGGATGAGCCCTTCGGCTCGCTCGACGCCATCACGCGCCAGGAGCTGCAGGACGAGGTGGCGCGCCTCGCCAAGGACGAGCGGCGCACCGTGGTGTTCGTCACCCACGACCTCGAGGAGGCGATCTACCTCGGCGACCGCGTCATCGCCCTCGCCGCCAACCCAGGGCGCATCGCCGAGATCGTCACCATCGACCTGCCGCGGCCGCGCACCCAGCTCGCGACGCGCGAGGACCCACGCTTTCTCGAGTACCGCCACCGCCTCTACAGGCACCTGGGGCATTGATGGGCGCGGTTTTGCCTCTCTCCGTTCTATTCCTGTGGGAGATCCTGTCGCGCCTGGGCGTGCTCTCCGAGGACGGCTTCTCCCGCCCCACCCGCTTCTTCGTCGCCGGCGCCAGGGCGCTCGCCGACGGCACGCTGCTGCAGCAGACCGCGCAGACCTTCGCCGCCGCGGCGCAGGCGCTCCTCATCGCCGCGCTCGCCGGCATCGCGCTCGGCGCGATCCTCGGCCTCTTCCGCCCGCTCGAGCGCGCCGCGCAGCTCACCATCGACGCGCTGCGCCCGATCCCGTCGGTGGCGCTCATCCCGCTCGCGCTGCTCCTCTTCGGCTTCAGCCGCGAGATGAGCGCGGCGGTGGCGGCCTTCGCCTGCTTCTGGCCGATCCTGCTCGTCACCATCGCGTCGGTGCGCGCCATCGACGTGCGCATGCTGGAGGTCGGCCGCCTGCTCGGCTTTCCCTTCGCAAAGATCATCTGGAAGGTCGCCATCCCGGCGGCGCTGCCCGGGATCCTCGTCGGCATCCGCGTCGCCGCCGGCATCGCCATCGTCGTCACGGTGACCACCGAGATCGTCACCAATCCGCGCGGCCTCGGCTTCGCCATGACCATGGCCGCGCAGTCGCTGCAGGCGGACCTGGTGTGGGCGACTCTCCTGTGGGTCGGCGTCATCGGCTGGCTGGTCAACTGGGGCCTCGAGCGCCTGGAGCGGCGCTGGCTGCGCTACCGATGAAGCGCCTCGCCTGGTTTTCGACGAGCGTGCTTTTCCTTGCGGCGCTGCTCGTGGCCTGGAAGCTCGCCGCCGATGCGAAGCTGGTGAACCCGCTGTGGTTCCCCGGCCCGGACAAGTCCTTTTCAAAATTATTCGAGTGGGTGACGACGGGCTCGCTCTGGGCCCCGCTCGGCCAGACGGTGTGGCGCATGTTCGCCGGCTGGCTCCTCGCCTGCGCCGCCGGCATCACGCTCGGCGCGGCGATCGCCTCGTCCACCCTCGCGCGGCGGCTGCTGCAGCCGAGCGCCGAGTTCCTGCGCCCGCTGCCCGCCTCCGCCATCCTGCCGCCGGCGATCCTGGTGCTCGGCTTCTCCGACGCGATGATCGTCTTCGTCGTCGCCTTCGGCTGCGTCTGGCCGATCCTGCTCGGCGCGATCCACGGCTTCGGCTCGCTCGACCAGCGCCTCACCGAGGTCTCCCGGCTCCTGAACCTCAGCGCCTGGGACCGCGCCTGGAAGTTCCAGCTGCCGAACGCCCTGCCGCACATCTTCGCCGGCATGCGCGTCTCGATCGCCATCGCCCTGATCGTCACCGTCGCCTCGGAGATGCTCTCCTCGCAGCCGGGCGTCGGCTACCTGATGCTCGTCGCCGCCCGCGCCTTCAGGAGCGCCGACATCTTCGCCGGCATCATCGTGCTGGGGATGCTCGGCTTCCTGACCAACTACGCTACCCAGAAGCTCGAGGACTGGCTGCTTCGCTGGCGCCCCGCGTAATCGGGTCGCAAATAATTACGGCCCTGACCCCGAATTCGAGAGCGGCACCTCGGGCAGCCCCTCGCGGATCCGCTCGGAGAAGTCCTCGGCCTCGCCCGCCGCGAGCGCCCGCGCATTGATGTGGCTCATCGCCTTCAGCTCGGCGAATGGGCGGCTTGCGTCGATGATGCCGCGGCGGTGGAGATATTCGGGCAGGTAGGCGTTGGCGAAGTAGCGCCAGGAGAACGGCAGGCGCCCGCCGGCGGCGATGACGCGCTTGCGCACGACCGTCGTGCAGCTCGCGGTGAGCGCGTGGTACCAGAGCGGCTGCCGGGCGATGGCGTTGATCGCGTCGAGGAATTGCAGCAGCAGCGCGCGGGCGCCCGCCTGCGTGGCGCGCACGCGGTAGAGCCAGACCTGCTCGCGGCGGTGGTTGGTGCGCAGCTTGATCACGTCGCGCTCGTCGGCCACGACGTAGATCATCGTGTAGTAGCGGAAGAACGACCGCCAGGCCGAGTACTTCTGGTCCTTGCGCTTGCGCGCCTCGACCGAGATGGCGAGCCGCTGGCCGCCGGCGAACGACCAGCTGAGGATGGTGTGCATGATGAGCGGCGCGCCCCAGTAGACGAAGAAGGTGTCGAGGCCGTCGAGGCGCGAGAGGTCGTAGGTGCGCTCTTCCCAGCGCGCGTCGAAGTCGTCCACCGACCGGTAGCGGAAGTTGCGGACGTTGCGCACCGTGACGCGATCGCCCTGCACCTCGGCGGTCGCGAGGCGCGCCACGTCCGGCCGC
>DASSPL010000067.1:0-2549 GCA_035699685.1 Burkholderiales bacterium
GCCGCTCGACTCGCTGATCGAGCCGAGCCGGCTGGACATCATGGCGATGATGCGGCGCTCGCCGGCGGCCACGTTGGCGGCCAGCGCCTCGGCCACGGCGGCCGCGCCGAGCAGGTTGACGCGCAGCACTTCCTCCCACGAAGCGAAGTCGAAGCTGCCGAGCGCCGAGCCGCGCTTGCCGATGATGCCGGCGTTGCAGAAAAGGATGTCGAGCGGCGTGCCCTTGAGCCGCCGGCCCAGCTCGCGGATGCTGGCCACATTGGCCATGTCGGCGAGCTCGGCGCGTGCGCCGAGCTTGGTCAGCGAGCCGGCCGCAGCCGGATCGCGCACCGTGCCGATCACCCGCCATCCGTCGGCGGCGTACTGGCGCGCGAGCTCGAGGCCGAGGCCCCGGCCGGCGCCGGTGATGAGAATCGATTTCACCGGCCGAGCGCGATGCCGTCGCCGAGGCGCACGGTGCCCTCGGTCAGCACGCGCGCGTAGAGCCGGCTCCAGCCCGCGTTCACCTTCTGGTTGACGCGCGCGTATTGCCGGCGCTGGAAGGAGCCGGCGATGTTGTTGCAGGGCGCGGCGTAGTCGGTGAGCTGCAGCAGCACGTCGCCGACCGACAGCGTGGCGCCCGGTGTCATCGCCGCCCAGTCGACGCCCTTCAGCGTGAAGTTCTCGCCGATGGAGCCGGGCATGATGGCGTGGCCCTCGGCGCGCAGCGCCTCGATGAGCTCGAGCGAGTAGAGGCACACGGCGCGCTCGGGGCCGCCGTGGTAGCGCCGGTCGCGCTGGCGGTCGCCTTCCAGCCCGTCGACGGTGACGAAGCACGCCGGGCGCGGCAGCTTCGGCACGCCGCCGTTGGAGATGTTGATGGCGTGTAATTGCATCAATGAGGCATCAGAGCGCGGCGATGACGGCCGCGGTCACGTCGCGCGTGCGCGCGGTGCCGCCGAGGTCGGGTGTGAACACCTTCTTCGCCGTCACCGCCTCGATCGCCTTCATGATGCGCGCGCCGGCCTTCGGCTCGCCGAGGTGCTCCAGCATCATCGACGCGGTCCAGAAGGTGGCGATCGGGTTCGCCACGCCCTTGCCGGTGATGTCGAACGCCGAGCCGTGGATCGGCTCGAACATCGACGGGAACCTGCGCTCGGGGTTGAGGTTCGCCGTCGGGGCGATGCCGAGCGAGCCGGACAGCGCCGCCGCGAGGTCGGACAGGATGTCGGCATGCAGGTTGGAGGCGACCACCGTGTCGATGGCGGCCGGGTTGAGCACCATGCGCGTCGTCATGGCGTCGACCAGGATGCGATCGGTCTTCACCTCCGGATAGTCCTTCGCCACGGCGAAGAAGATCTCGTCCCACAGCACCATGCCGTGGCGCTGGGCGTTCGACTTCGTCACCAGGGTGAGATGCCTGCGGGGCCGCTTGCGCGCGAGCTCGAAGGCGAAGCGATGCACGCGCTCGACGCCGCTGCGGGTGAAGGTCGAGATCTCCATCGCCACTTCGTTGTCGAGGCCGGTGTGCACGCGGCCGCCGGCGCCGGAGTACTCGCCCTCGGTGTTCTCGCGCACGATGACCCAGTCGATGTCGCGGCCCTTGTCCAGCGGCGACTTGATCCCCGGAAGGACGCGGGCCGGGCGCACGTTGGCGTACTGGTCGAAGCCCTGGCAGATCGGCAGCCGCAGGCCCCACAGCGACAGGTGGTCGGCCACGTCGGGCGCGCCGACCGCGCCGAAGAAGATGGCGTCGAACTTCCTCAGCCGCTCGAGGCCCCCTTCGGGGATGTAGCGCCCCGTTTCAGCGTACGTCCTGGAGCTCCAGTCGAAGTGCTCGAACTCGAGCCGAAAGCCGTCCGCCACCTTCTCGAGCACTTCGATCCCGGCCGGGATCACCTCGTTGCCGATGCCATCGCCCGGGATCGAGGCGATGCGATAGGTCTTCACGCCGCGACTTTGGATTGGGCGCGCACGGCCTCGGCAACCGCTGCGCCGACGTCCATGGTGCTCGCCTTGCCTTTCATGTCCGGCGTGTGCGGGCCGTCGATGATCACCTGCTCGATGGCGCGCACGATGTCGGCCGCCGCCGCGGCATGGCCGAGGTGCTCGAGCATCAGCGCGCCCGACCAGATGGTGGCGAGCGGGTTGGCGATCTTCTTCCCGGCGATGTCGGGCGCGGAGCCGTGCACCGGCTCGAAGATCGACGGCGCGGTGCGCTCGGGATTGATGTTGCCCGAGGCCGCGACGCCGATGGTGCCCGCGGTGGCGGGCCCGAGGTCCGAGAGAATGTCCCCAAACAAATTCGATGCCACGATGACGTCGAACCGATCCGGGTTCAGCACCATCTGGATCGTCAGGCCGTCGACGTGGTACTGGTCGACGCGCACATCGGGATAGTTCTTCGCCATGGCGGCGAACCGCTCGTCCCAGTACGGCATGGTGATCGAGATGCCGTTCGACTTGGTGCACGAGGTGAGGTGCTTCTTCCGCGTGCGCGCGAGCTCGAAGGCGTACTTCATGATGCGGTCGGTGCCCTTGCGCGAGAACACCGCCTGCTGCATCACGAC
>DASSPL010000068.1:0-3211 GCA_035699685.1 Burkholderiales bacterium
GGCGGGCGGCGTGCCGTTCGACTTCGCCTCCATCTCGGTCGCCGACTCGATGTCGATGAACCACGGCGGCATGCGCTTCTCGCTCGTCTCGCGCGAGATCATCGCCGACGGCGTCGAGGCCGTGGCCCGGGGCCACGCCTACGACGGCCTCGTCACCTTCGCCGGCTGCGACAAGACGCTGCCGGGGATGATGATGGCCATGGTGCGCCTCAACCTGCCGGCGGTCTTCGTCTACGGCGGCGCGGCGCTGCCGGGGCAGTGGAAGGGCCGCGACGTCACGGTTCTCGATACCTATGAGGCGGTCGGCGCCGTGATGGCCGGCGACATGCAGCAAAGCGAGCTGGATGCGCTCGAGCGCGTCTGCCTGCCGACGCTCGGCTCGTGCCCCGGCCAGTTCACCGCCAACACCATGGCGATGGTCGCCGAGACGCTCGGCCTCGCGCTTCCCGGCTCGGCCACGCTGCCCGCGGTCGATGGCGGGCGCAACGACCTCGCGCGCCGCGCCGGCGCCAGGGTCATGCAGCTGCTGGAGAACGGCGGGCCGCTGCCTCGCGAGCTGGTGACGAAGAAAAGCCTGGAAAACGCCTGCGCGGCCGTCGCCGCCACCGGCGGCTCGACCAACGCCGCGCTTCATATCCCCGCGATTGCCCACGAGGCCGGCATCCGGTTTTCGATGGACGACTTTGCCCGAGTCGCGAAGCGCACGCCGCTCATAGCCGATCTCAAGCCCGGCGGCCGTTTTCTCGCCAAAGATTTGCACAAGGCCGGCGGCGTTTATTCGGTTCTCAAGGCGCTGCTGACGCACGGTGCCCTCCATGGCGAGTGCCTCACCCTCGCCGGTACCACCCTGGAGCAAGCGCTGAAAATCCAGGGCGGCGCCGATGGCGAAGTCGTGCGGCGCGAGCCGATCATGAAGACCGGCGGCGTCGTGGTGCTGAAAGGCAACCTCGCTCCCGAAGGCGCGCTGCTCAAGGTCGCCGGCCTCAAGTCGCTGGTCTTCGAGGGCCGCGCGCGGGTGTTCGATTCGGAGGAGGCGTGTGCCGAAGTCGTCAGACAAAGGAAATATCGGGAAGGAGAAGTGCTGGTCATCCGCTACGAAGGACCGAAGGGCGGGCCGGGGATGCGCGAGATGCTCGGCGTGACGGCGCTGATCTACGGCCAGGGCATGGGCGAGAAGGTGGCGCTGCTGACCGACGGCCGCTTCTCCGGCGCGACGCGCGGCATGATGGTCGGCTACGTCTCGCCCGAGGCCGCGGCCGGCGGCGCGATCGCCCTCGTGAAGACGGGCGACCGCATCCGTATCGATGCGCAAGAGGGCGTGCTGGAACTCGAGGTGCCGAAGGCCGAACTGAAGCGCAGGATGGCGAAGGCGCCGAAGCGCGAGCGGCTCTCCGGCGTGCTGGAGAAGTACGCCGCACAGGTCGGCTCGGCCGCCCGCGGCGCGGTCACGCACAGGGGAGCGAAATGAAGCTCGGATATCTGGGAATCGGCCTGATGGGCCGGCCGATGACGCTGCGGCTGCTCGCCGCGGGCCACGAGGTCACGGTGTGGAATCGCAGCCCCGAGAAGACAAGACCCGTGGTCGAGAAGGGCGCGAAGACCGCTGCCTCTCCGGCGGAAGTCGCGCGGAACGCAGAGGTGGTGATGATGTGCGTCACCGACCAGCGCGCCGCCGAGGAAGTGCTGTTCGGCCCCGGTGGAGTGATCGAGGGAGGAAAGCGAGGGCTCGTGGTGGTGGACTTCTCGAGCATCGCGCCGGCTTCGGCGCGCGCGTTCCACAAGCGGCTCGCCGAGAAAGGCGTCGGCCTCGTCGACGCGCCGGTCTCCGGCGGCGTGCCGGGCGCGGAGAAGGGCACGCTCGCCATCATGGCGGGCGGACGTGAAGAAGACGTCGAGCGCGTGCGGCCGCTGGTGATGCACCTCGCGGCGCGGTTCACGCGCATGGGCGAGTCCGGCGCCGGGCAGACGACCAAGCTCTGCAACCAGATCATCGTCGGCTCGCTCATCCCGATCCTGGCCGAGGCCGTGCGGCTGGCGGAAAGCGCTGGAGTGGATGCCACGCGGCTGCCCGAGGCCCTGAAGGGCGGATTCGCCGACTCGGCTCCGCTGCAGATCTTCGGCGCGCGCATGGCGACGCGCACTTTCGAGCCGTCGATCGGCGCGGCGTCGCTGATGCTGAAGGACCTGACGAACGCGGCCGATCTCGCGGCGCAATTGAAGGTCGACCTGCCGATGGTGCAACGCGCGCTCGAGCGCTATCGCCAGCTGCAGGCGAAGGGCGGCATCGAGCGCGAACCTTCCGTGCTGGTGGAGCTATGAGCCTTGATCAGGTGGATGCGGGGCGCGACGTCCCCGAGGACTTCAACGTCGTGATCGAGATCCCGATGAACTCGGAGCCGGTGAAATACGAGGTGGACAAGGCGAGCGGCGCGATCTTCGTCGATCGCGTGCTCACCACGCCGATGCACTATCCGTGCAACTACGGCTACGTGCCGCGCACGCTGTCCGGGGACGGCGACCCGGTGGATGTCCTGGTCGTGCTGCCGCTGCCGCTCGTGCCGGGCAGCGTGATCCGGTGCCGCCCGCTCGGCATGCTGGCGATGACCGATGACGCCGGCGAGGACACCAAGGTCATCGCGGTGCCGCTCGACAAGGTGTTCCCGGCCTACCGCGCGCTACGCGAGATAGAGGATCTGCCGGAGCTGACGCGCGACCGCATCATGCACTTCTTCCAGCACTACAAGGACCTGGAGAAGGGCAAGTGGGTGAAGATCGAAGGCTGGAAGAACGCCGACGCCGCGCGGCGCGAGATCCTCGACTCGGTCAAGCGATTCAGGCCGCGGCCCGCCTGAGCCAGTAGGCGAACGTCGCGCGCACGATCGAGGGCTGCAGCAGGAACTCGCGCGCCTGCGCCGCGAGCTCCTCTTTCACTTCCTTGAAACCGCCCGCCGCCATGGCGCGCAGCTGCATCCGCGCCGCGCGCTCGAAGAACACCGCGAGGTAGGTCGCCTCCTCGACGCTCGCGCCGGTGGTGAGCAGCCCGTGGTTCGCCAGGAGAATGCATTTGGATGAACCCAATGCGCCGCTGATGATCCGGCCCTCGTCGTCGGCCACCGGCACGCCCGGCCAGTCGGCGAGGTGCTTCGTGCCGTGGAGCATGGCGCTGTCCATGTGGATGGTCTTCAGCGGCTGCCCGGTCGCGGCCAGCGCC
>DASSPL010000069.1:0-2507 GCA_035699685.1 Burkholderiales bacterium
GGCCATGAAGGTCTTGCCGGCGAACACGTGATAGGCCTCGTCGACGACCACCAGGCCGGGCGCCGCTTCGATGATTTTCCTAACCGATGATTCCGGGTAGAGCACGCCGGTCGGGTTGTTCGGATAGGCGAGGAACACCACGGCCGGGTTGTGCGCCCGCATCTGGGCGATGAACGCGTCGGGGTCGAAGGAGAAATCGTCGCGCAGCGGGACCGCCACGGCCTTCATGCCGGTGAATGTGGCGTTCATGCTGTACATGACGAACGTCGGCGCCGGGTACATGAGCACCGCGCCCGGCCTGGCCAGCGCGAGGGTGATGATCTGGATGAGGTCGTCGGAGCCGTTGCCGAGCAGCACGTCCATGCCGGGCGGCACCGCCATCTTGCGCTTGATGAGCTCGCACAAGGCGCGCGGATTGGGCTCCGGGTAGCGGTTGAGCGCCACGCTGGCCAGCCGCTCGCCGAGCTCGCGGCGCATCGCCGGCGGCAGCGGGTACGGGTTTTCCATGGCGTCGAGCTTCACCATGCCGCCGGAGTCGGCCACCGGGTAGGCCGACATCGCGAGCACCTCGGGGCGCACGAGCCTGTCGGGCTTCATGGGTCGAGCCTCATGCGCGCGGACCGGGCGTGCGCGCCCAGGCCCTCGCCGTCGGCCAGCGTTGCCGCGATGCGGCCGAGCTTCTGCGCGCCGGCCTGCGACACCTCGATCACGCTCGAGCGCTTCTGGAAGTCGTACACGCCGAGCGGCGAGGAGAAGCGCGCGCTGCCGGCGGTCGGCAGCACGTGGTTCGGGCCGGCGCAATAGTCGCCGAGCGCCTCGGAGCTGAACGCGCCCAGAAAAATGGCACCCGCGTTGCGCAACTTGGAGAAGACAACAGCCGGGTCGCGCACGCAGAGCTCGAGGTGCTCGGGCGCGATGCGGTTGGCGATCGCGCACGCTTCGTCGAGATCGCGCGTGCGGATCAGCGCGCCGCGCGCTTCGAGGGAGGCCTGGATGACCTTATGCCGTTCCATCTGGGGCAGCAGCTTGTGGATTTCCCTCTCCACGGCGTCGAGGTGCGCCGCATCCGGCGAAAGCAGCAGCGCCTGGGCGGCCTCGTCGTGCTCGGCCTGGGAGAACAGGTCCATCGCGATCCACTCGGCGCGCGTGCTGCCGTCGGAGATGACCAGGATCTCGGAGGGACCGGCGATCATGTCGATGCCGACCACGCCGAAAACCTGGCGCTTCGCCTCGGCGACATAGACGTTGCCCGGCCCGACGATCTTGTCGACGCGCGGCAGGGACTCGGTGCCGTAGGCCAGCGCCGCGACGGCCTGCGCGCCGCCGAGCGCGAGCACCCGGTCCACGCCGGCGAGCGCCGCGGCCGCAAGCACCATCGGATCGGGGTTGGGGCTCACCATCACGATCTCGCGCACGCCGGCCACTTTCGCCGGCACGGCGTTCATCAGCACCGAAGAGGGATACGCGGCCTTGCCGCCCGGCACATACAGCCCCACCCGGTCAAGGGCGGTCACGCGCTGGCCCAGGCGCGTGCCGTCGGCCTCGCGGTAGTCCCAGGACTGCTGCACCTGCCGCTCGTGGAATGCGCGGATGCGCTCGTGCGCGCTTTCGAGCGCCCGCCTTTGCTCGCCGGGCAGGGCCTCGAGCGCGGAAACCAGTGCATCGCGCGGAATCTCGAGCTCGCGCACGGACGAGACGTTCACGCGGTCGAAGCGGCGCGCATACTCGAGCACCGCGGCGTCGCCGCGCCGGCGTACGTCGGCGAGGATGCTGCGCACGGTGTCGATCACCTCCGGCTCCTGCGCCGCCTCGAAATGGGTGAGCCCGGCGATGCTCTCGAGGAAGCCGGCATCGACGCTCGACAGGCGGCGGAGTTTCATCGGCTCGCGCGCGCGAAGGCGTCGATCAGAGGCTGCAGGGCGCCGCGCTTGGTCTTCAGCGCCGCCTGGTTGACGATCAGGCGCGCGGACACCGGCAGGATCTCCTCCACCTCGACCAGCCCGTTGTCGCGCAGCGTGCGCCCGGTGGACACGAGGTCGACGATGGCGTCGGCGAGGCCGGTGATCGGCGCGAGCTCCATCGAGCCGTACAGGCGGATGAGATCGACGTGCACGCCCTTGGCGGCGAAGTGCTCGCGGGTCGTGCGCACGTACTTGGTGGCGACGCGCAGGCGCGCGCCCTGGCCCACGGCGCCCGCGTAGTCGAAACCCTTCCTCACGGCCACCATCATGCGGCAGCGGGCGATGCCGAGGTCGACGGGCTGGTAGAGGCCTTCGCCGCCGTGCTCGACGAGCACGTCGCGCCCGGCGATGCCGAGGTCGGCGCCGCCGTGCTGCACGTAGGTGGGGGTGTCGCTCGCGCGCACCACGATCAGCCGCACATCGGCGCGGTTGGTGCCGATGACCAGCTTGCGCGAGGTTTCGGGGTTCTGCCTAGGCCGGATGCCGACGCGAGCGAGCAGCGGCGCGGTCTCGTCGAAGATCCGCCCCTTCGATAATGCGATGCTG
>DASSPL010000070.1:0-3505 GCA_035699685.1 Burkholderiales bacterium
AATTCCGCGGAGTTCCTGCGGCTGCGCGACACCGGCACGCTCGAGCGCGGCAAGAGCGCCGATTTCATCGTGCTCGATGCCAATCCGCTCGACGACATCACCAACACGCGGCGCATCTCGCGGGTGGTCCTGCGGGGCGAGGCGGTCCGCTAAGGAGAGTCCATGGACAAGCACCAGCCGATGGAAGTGCGCCACCGCGACGAGCTCGACTGGGAGACCATCCGCTGGCCGGGCGAGACCGGCAAGATGCTGTTCCATCCGCGCAAGGAGCGGCCGACCGAGCCCAATGCCGGCATCCTGCGCCTCGAGCCCGGCGCGCACCATCCGCTGCACTACCACGACTTCGCGCAGGTCTGGTACATCCTCGAGGGAACGTTCACCATCGGCGGCCGCGAGTGCGGCCCCGGCACGATGATCTTCCATCCGGATCCGCACTTCGAAGACGAGTTCCACACCGCCACGGGCGGCGAGATCCTCATCGTGCAATATCCCGGCCCCACCACCGGCGGGCGGCCGATCTACGACGATCGATTCAACCTGAAGGAGCGGCGGCCGCTCTCAACCGAGCGCATCGACCGCTGACCATGATCCCCGACAAGATCACCGTGCGCGTCACCTCCAGCGGCCAGCAGGTCGAGGTGAAGGTGCTGCACTTCCGCGCCGAGGGCATCGAGGTGGTGCTCGGCGAAGGCGTGCACAGCGTGCGCTGCAATCTCTCGCCGACTAGAAACGGCCTGGCGTACGCCGGCAGCGCGATGGGCCGCGAGATCGTCTACGAGCGCAGCCAGGAGCAGGTGAAGGCCGATCTGCAGCGCGCCGTTCGCCTCGACGGCAAACGGCGCTAGGTTCCCACAGGCGCTGACTTATACTGGGCGCATGGCGAAGCTGCGACACATCGCGGTGGTGGTGAAGGACCTGGAAGGCGCCGCGCAGTTCTACGAGAAGGTGTTCGACCTGAAGCGCGTCGGCGAGGAGCACCTCGAGATGGGCTCGGGGATCTATCTCAGCGACGGGGTGATCAACCTCGCGCTGCTCAAGTACAAGGGCGAGGCCGGCTCGGGGCTCAAGGACGCCGGCAGCTTCGTCGGCGCGCACCACTTCGGCTTCCAGGTCGACGACCTGGAGGAGGCGAAGAAGCGCGTCGAGGCCGCCGGCGGGAAGTTCTTCTTCACCCTCGGCAAGTCGAAGGACGAAGCCAACTTCGAGGTCAAGTACAAGGACCCCGACGGCGTCATCTTCGACATCTCCGAGAAGGGCTGGACCGGCACCTCGAAGTAGCTTGCAGTTCCTCGTCAACCTCGACGTCGACGATCTCGAGAAGGCCGCCGGCTTCTACGGTTCCGCGTTCGGGCTCACCGTCGGCCGCCGCTTCGGGCCGCACGCGGTCGAGATGCTCGGCGGCGCGGCGCCCATCTACCTCCTCGCCTGCAAGCCGGGCTCCCCGGCCAACGTGGCAGGCGATGTGCGCAAGTACGACCGGCACTGGACGCCGGTTCATCTCGACTTCGTCGTCGAGGACATCGACGCCGCCGTCGCCAGGGCCCTCGCCGCCGGCGCCACGCTCGAGAAGCCGGCCGAGACCAAGTCGTGGGGCAAGCTCGCCGTGCTCGCCGATCCTTTCGGCCACGGCTTCTGCTTCATCGAGTTCCTCGGCCGCGGCTACGACGAGATCGCTACTTAAGTTCCGGTGGGGACGTGGCGCGCGGTGCGCGTGCGCTGCTCGGTCAGCCATCTCGACTTGGCCGCCAGCCCATAGAAGAGCGCGCGAATGCGGGGCGGCCAGAAGGCGGGCATGCCGAAGAGGAGCGAGTAGCGCTGGGTGTGATTGGTGAGCGGCCGTTCGGCGCGCTCCCAGGCGGTCAATCCCCGCGCTACGTCGGAAGATCGCTCCAGGAAGACGGCCATCGACAGCGCATTCATCATCGCGCAGCCGGCTCCCTGCCCGAGGTTCGGCGGCAGGGCATGCGCGGCGTCGCCGATCACCGCCACCCTGCCCGCCGACCAGCATTTCAGGCGGATGTACTCGAAGCGGTCGTAGCGCGCGACGTCGCCGATGCGCTGGATGAGCGGCTCGAGGTGCGGGAAGGAGCTGATCCACAGCGCCTTGTCGATCGGCACGGCGCGCGCGCGCTCGTCCTCGTGATGCATCGTCATCGCGAGGTACAGCTGCTCCGTGTTGCACGGGTTGTAGAGAAAGCGCCGGTTGCCGGAGTAGTACTCGATGGTGCGGCCGTCGCTCGCCTCCGCGCGATCGATCTTCGGGATCAGGATGCGGATCGCGCCGTCGGGCAGGTAGCGGCGGTGGCTGACGAGGCCCAGGCCGTCGCGGATGCGGGAGTTGACGCCATCGGCGGCCACGACCAGGTCTGCCTTCACCTGCTCTCCCGTAGCGAGTCGAACCTGGCCATCAGGCGTGGCGGACACGCCTTCGGACCCGAGCACGATCTCGGCGCCCGCCCGCCGCGCGGCGGCGGCGAGGGCGTCGATCATCCGCTGGCGCAGCACGCCGTAGACCGGGATGTGCCACGGATGCGTCGAGAGCAGGCGGTCGTGCTGGTCGCGCGTCTCGCGCACGAGGTGCCGCTCGCCGTCGCGGATCGTGTCCTCCAGCGCGCCGAGCGCCTCGAGCACGCGCAGGCCGTTCTGGTAGATGTTGATCCCCGCGCCGGCGGTGCGCAGGCGGTCGGCGCGCTCGTGCAGCCGCACGCGCCAGCCGCGCTGCGCGAGCGCGCATGCCGCGGTCAGGCCGGCGAAGCCGCCGCCGACGATTTCGGCCGTTCGCATTTCGGCCAGAATAGCCGACCATGCTCGATGAACGCATTGCGCGGTTCGCGCCCCGGCGATCGAAGACCATTTCCTACAGGGAAACCGGGGCGGGCCAGGCCCTCGTCCTGATGCACGGCATCGGCTCGGGCTCGGCGGGCTGGCTGATGCAGCTCGAGACGCTGAAGGGCTACCGCCTGATCGCGTGGGACGCGCCGGGCTACGGCGCCTCCGAGCTGCTGCCGATGGAGAAGCCGCGGCCGGCGGACTACGCGCAGGCGCTGCACGGCTTCCTCGACCGCCTGCTGCTCAAGGACGTGGTGCTGGTGGCGAGCTCGCTCGGCTGCCTGATGGCCGGCGCGTACGCCGCGGCGCATCCGGAGCGCGTGCGCAGCATGATCCTCCTCGGGCCAGCCGGCGGTTATGCGGGGGACGAGGCGCGGACCAGCGAGCGGCTCGCGCAATACGACGAGCTCGGCGCCGAGGGGCTGGCGGAGAAGCGCGCTCCGACGGTGGTGGCGAAGGATGCACCCGCCCTAGCGCTGGAGCTCTCGCGCTGGACCCAGCGGCGGGTGAGCCGCGAGGCCTACCGCCACGCGGTCTACTGCCTGGGCCAGGGCAGCCTCGCGCTCGACGCGCGCAAGTTCCCGAAGAAAGTCCTTGTGGCCTGCGGCACTGAAGACCAGATCACCCCGGAGGCCGGCTGCCGCACGATCGCTCGAGCTTTCCCTCGCGGCGACTA
>DASSPL010000071.1:0-3377 GCA_035699685.1 Burkholderiales bacterium
CCGAACGACGCGGTCTGGCCGACGCTGAAGCCGGGCACGGGGCCGATCTGCACGTCGTCGATGTTCGCCCGCTTGAGCAGCTGCTTCAGGCCGTCGACCGGGCCCGGCGCGGCGCCGATGCGCAGGCCCTTGACGATGGAAAGGTCGCCGCGCTTCGCGCCGAGCTTCTTGTCCACGACCAGGAACCAGTACATGTGCTGCGCGAGCGCGCAGAGCAGCTTGCCGCCCTGCCAGTCCTTGAAGGCGTAGAGCACCGCGTGCGAGGCACCGCCGACGAAGTCGAGCTTGCCGTCGCGCAGGTCCTCGTAGGTCTTGGTGACGGGATAGAGGAGCTCGAGCTTCGCGTCCTTGAGGAAGCCCATCTCCACCGCGGCGATGGCCGGGAAGTAGGACGGGGAGATGAGGTCGGGGATCGCTACGCGGATCGTCATTGGGGTTTCACTCCGGCGGCCTGCACCGCCTCCTTCCAGAGGTTGAGATCGGACCGGATGGCCTGCGAAAACTGCGCCGGGGCGCCGCACACCGGGTCGACGCCGATCTTGTCCAGCCGCCCGGTGAAGCCCGCGTCCTTGCAGCCCGCCGCGATCTCGCGCGCGATGCGATCGACCACCTCGCGCGGCGTGCCGCCCGGGGCGACGTAGCCGTTCCAGGTCTCGGTGCGGAATCCCGGATAGCCCTGTTCCGCGACCGTCGGCACGTCGGGCAGCTGGCGCGCGCGCTTGTCGCCCGATGTGGCGAGGAGCCTCATCTTTCCGCCGCCGGCATGCGGGATGAGCTCGTTGTAGTTGCCGAAATAGCAGTTCACATGGCCCGCCACGACGTCGGCCATCGCCGGCCCGCCGCCCTTATAGAGCACCGCCTCCATCTTCACGTCGGCCCGCGCGAGGAATAGCGCCATGGTGAGATGGCCGACCGACCCGCTGCCGGGGGAGGCGAAGTTGAGCTGCCCCGGACGGCCTTTCGCGTAGTCGACGAGCTCGCGCAGCGTGCGCACCGGCGTCTTCTCGTTGCAGCCCAGCGCGAAGGCGTTGGTGCCGACGATGGCGATCGGGGCGAAATCCTTGAGCGGGTCGTAGTTGATCTTCTGCACGTGCGGCACGATGGCGAGCTGCGGCGTCGCCGCGGAGAGGAGCGTGTAGCCGTCGGGCTCCGCCCGCGCCACGAGCTCCGCCGCTATCGCGCCGCTCGCGCCCGGGCGGTTCTCGGCGACGACCGGCTGGCCGAGCCGCTGCGTGAGCCAGTCGGCCGTGATGCGGGCGATGGCGTCGGTGACCCCGCCCGGCGGGAAAGGAACGATCACCTTGAGCGGCTTCTGCGGCCAGGCCTGCGCCTGCACCGCGAGGGGCGCGGCGAGCATCGCCGCCAGGATCCATTTCCTCATGACAATCTCTCCGCAATCCAGCGCGCGCACGCCAGCGTGCGCGCATCGTCGTTGATACGGCCGACCACCTGCAGCCCGAGCGGCATGCCGGCAGGGCTCTTCGCCGCCGGCACGGCCACGCTCGGCGTGTGCAGCACTGTCCAGACCACGTTCATCGCCACGTCGCCGGTGGAGGCGATGCCTTTCGGCGCTTCGCCGGTCGCGGCCGGCGCGATGAGCACGTCGTAGGCGCCGAGCGCCTCGGCGAAATGCGCGCGGCACTCGGCCGCATGCTGCTGCGCGCGCACGTACTCTGCCGGATCGAGCTCCCAGCCCTTCTGGCAGCGCTCGCGCAGCCCGGGATCGAGCTGGCCCGGGAAACGCGCGTATTCGTCCGCCAGGCTGCGCGCCACTTCGTACCAGAGGATGGCGGTATGGCTCTCGCGCAGGCCCTTGAACCGGCCCGGCAGCTCGAGCTCGTCCGCCTTAAGCGCCTTGAGCGCATCGTCGAACGCCTTGCGCATCTCCGGCTGCACGCGGTCCCACTCGTTGGTGCGGCACATGGCGATGCGCGGGGCCTTGTCGACCCTCCGCTCCAGGTCGGCGCGGCCGGTCAGGGCGGCGCCAAAGAAGGCGACGTCTTCCACGCTGCGGCCATAGACGCCGATCGTGTCGAGCGAATCGCCGCCCGGCTTCATGCCGCCGCGCGCGATGGCGTTGAAGGTCGGCTTGTAGGCGCAGATGCCGCAATAGGACGCCGGGCGGATGAGCGAGCCGGCGGTCTGCGTGCCGAAGGCGAGCGGCACCATGAAGTCGGCCACCGCGGCCGCCGAGCCGCTCGACGAGCCGCCCGGGGTGCGCGAGAGGTCGTGCGGATTGCGCGTCTCGCGCGGCACGAAGGTGGCGAACTCGGCCGTGACCGTCTTGCCCATGATCGTGCCGCCCGCGCGCCGCGTCAGCGCCACCGCGGCGGAATCGGCGCGCGGCCGGTAGCCCTTGTAGATCGGCGAGCCGTACTCGCTCGGCATGTCGTGCGTGTCGAAGATGTCCTTCACGCCGACCGGCACGCCGAAGAGCGGCGCGCGCGGCTTCTTCGCCTCGGGGAAATTCTCGGCGACGAACGTCCAGGCTTTCACGTCCTTCTCGCGCTCGGCGATGCGCTCGCGACAGCTGCGGATGAGGGCCTCCGCGCTCAGCTCGCCGCGCTCGATGCGGCGCGCAGCCTCTTTCGCTCCGAGACGGAAAGCATCCATGGTTGCCTCAGTATAATCGCCGGGCACCCATGCGCAGTCGAAACATCGTTGTCGTCGGCGCGGGCCCCGTCGGCACCGTCGCAGCGCTGGCGTGCGCGAGGCTCGGCCACACCGTGACGCTGCTCGAGGCGGAGGCGCGCGTCAACGACGCGCCGCGCGCCTCGACCACGCAGCCGCCGACGCTCGAGATCCTCGAGCAGCTCGGCCTGATGCCCGAGTACATCGATCAGGGCCTGGTCGCACCGGTGTTCCAGTTCTGGGATCGTCCGACGATGCGGCTGATCGCCGAGTTCGACTTCGGACGGCTGCGCGGCGAAACGTCCTATCCCTACGTCGTCCAGACGGAGCAGCACAAGCTCGCGTTGATGGGCATCGCCCGGCTGCGGGCCATGGCCAACGCGACCGTTCGCATGGGCACGCGCGTGACGGGCCTCTCCCAGGACGAAAACCACGTGGAGGTGCAAACGCCCGAAGGTCCCCTGCGTGCAGATTTCGTCATCGGCTGCGACGGCGGCCGCAGCACGGTGCGCAAGAGCCTCGGCATCGAGTTCGAAGGCTTCACCTGGCCCGAGCGGTTCCTGGTCATCACCACCAAGTTCGACTTCGCCGCCGCCCTGGGTTGTTCGTTCCGCAACTACATGGCCGGGCCCGAGGAATGGACCAACCTCTTCAAGGTCGCCGGCGACGACCTGAAGGGCCGCTGGCGCGCGGTGTACAACACGCGCGAAGAAGAGAGCGACGAGGAAGCGCTGTCCGATGCCTCC
>DASSPL010000072.1:0-3320 GCA_035699685.1 Burkholderiales bacterium
CGCGCGGGATGCGCAGCAGCTCGAGCAGCTCGGCGTCCCAGTCGTTCATGTGGATGTTGTAGAGCATCGTGCGCGACGCGTTCGACGGGTCGGTGACGTGCGTGCGGTTGCCGGTCAGGTGCCACACGAGCCACGTGTCGACGGTGCCGAAGGCGAGCTCGCCGCGCTCGGCCCTGCGGCGAGCGCCGGGGATCTCGTCGAGCAGCCAGGCGAGCTTGGTGCCGCTGAAGTACGGATCGATCACCAGGCCGGTGCGCTCGCGCACCAGGCTTTCGGCGCCGACCTCCCTCAGCTCCGCGCAGCGCGCCGCCGTGCGCCGGTCCTGCCAGACGATGGCGTTGTGCAGCGGCTCGCCGCTCTGGCGGTCCCACAGCACGGTGGTCTCGCGCTGGTTGGCGATGCCGACCGCCATGATGCTCTTCAGCGGCACGCCGCTCTTGCGCACCGCCTCGCGCGCGGTCGCGCGCTGCGTGTTCAGGATCTCCTTCGGGTCGTGCTCGACCCATCCCGGCTGCGGAAAGATCTGCGGGAATTCGCGCTGCGATACGGAGACGACGCCGCCTTCCTCGTCGAAGAGGATGGCGCGTGAACTGGTGGTTCCCTGATCGAGCGCGAGGACGTAGCGCACGGGGAAAGTCTAGCCGAGTTGCGCTGGATGCCGATGTTAGAATCCGCGCCCATGCCCCTCCCGGTTTCCGAGGTCGAGCGCGAGCTCACGCATACGCGCCGCGTGCGCTATGAGGGCTACAGGCGCTCCGACGGGCTGTGGGACATCGAGGCGCACCTCCTCGACACCAAGAACCACGATTTCCACCTGAAGACCGGCGTGCGCCGCGCCGGGCAGGCGATCCACGACATGTGGGTGCGCATCACCATCGACCGCAAGTTCAACATCGTCCACGCCGAGGCGTCGATGGACGCCGTGCCGTATCCGAACGGCTGCGAAAAAATCCCGCTGGCGTACAAGCAGCTCGTCGGCCTCAACCTGGTTCGCGGGTTCCGCAAGAACACCTGGGAGCTGTTCGGCAACGTGAAGGGCTGCACGCATCTCACGGAGATGCTCGCCGGCCTGCCCACGGCGGCGATCCAGACTTTCGCCGGCGAGATGCCGGAAGAACGCGAGGACGGCGCCAAGCCGTTCCAGCTCGATCAATGCCACGCGCTCGAGACGAGCACCGACACTGTCAAGCGCTGGTATCCGAAGTGGTACAAGGGGAGGGCGGCCTGAAGATCCACGAGTATCAGGGCAAGCAGATTTTTCGCGAGTACGGCCTGCCTACGCCGCGCGGCTTTCCGGCGACGAGCGTCGACGAAGCGCTCGAGGCGGCGAAGAAGCTCGGCGGCAAGGTGTGGGTGGTGAAGGCGCAGATCCACGCCGGCGGCCGCGGCAAGGGCGGCGGCGTGAAGGTGGCCAGGTCGATGGACGAGGTGAAAAAGCTTGCTTCCCAGATCCTGGGGATGCAGCTCAAGACCCACCAGACGGGCCCCGAGGGCCAGAAGGTGCGCCGCCTGCTCATCGAGGAAGGCGCCGACATCAAGAAGGAGTTGTACGTCGGCATGGTGGTCGACCGCGGGACGCAGCAGGTCGTGCTGATGGCGTCCTCTGAGGGCGGCATGGACATCGAGGAGGTCGCCGCCCGGACGCCCGAGAAGATCCAGAAGGTGTTCATCGATCCGGCGCAGGGCCTGTCCGACGCCGACGCCGACGAGATCGCGCTCGGCATCGGCATTCCCGAGTCCGCCCTCGCCGAGGGCCGCGCAGTGTTCAAGGCGCTCTACAAGTGCTTCGACGCCACCGACGCGTCGCTCGCCGAGATCAACCCGCTGATCCTCACCGGCGACGGCCGCGTGGTGGCGCTCGACTCCAAGCTGAACTTCGACGACAACGCGCTCTTCCGCCATCCCGAGATCCAGGCGCTGCGCGATCTGGATGAAGAGGATCCACTCGAGATCGAGGCTTCCAAGTTTGACCTGAACTACATCTCGCTCGACGGCGACATCGCGTGCATGGTGAACGGCGCCGGCCTCGCCATGGCGACGATGGACACCATCAAGCTCTATGGCGGCGCGCCGGCCAATTTCCTCGATGTCGGCGGCGGCGCCACCGCCGAGCGGGTCACCGCGGCGTTCAAGATCATGCTGAAGAACCCGAAGGTGAAGGCGATCCTCGTCAACATCTTCGGCGGCATCATGAAGTGCGACACCATCGCCAACGGCGTCGTCGCCGCGGCGCGCGAGGTGAAGCTCGCCATTCCGCTGGTGGTGCGCATGAAAGGCACCAACGAGGACCTCGGCAAGAAGATCCTCAGGGACTCCGGCCTGCCGATCATCTCGGCGGACAACATGGCCGACGCCGCGAAGAAGGTGGTCGCCGCCGTGAAGAAGAAAAAACCGGCGGCGAAGGCCAAACCCAAGCCCAAGTCCAAGAAGAAGGTCGTGGCGAAGAGAAAGCCGGCGAAGAAGACGAAGAAGGCGAGGAAGGGGAAAAAGAAGAAATGAGCATCCTCATCGACAGGAACACGCGGGTGATGACCCAGGGCATCACCGGCAAGACGGGCATGTTCCATACGCAGACCAGCCGCGCCTACGCCAACGGCAAGGCCTGCTTTGTCGCCGGCGTGAATCCGAAGAAGGCGGGCGAGGACTTCGAAGGCATTCCGATCTACGGCACGGTGGCGGATGCGAAGAAGGCCACCGGCGCCAACGTGTCGGTGATCTACGTGCCGCCGCCGTTCGCGGCCGCCGCGATCGAAGAGGCGGTGGAGGCGGACCTCGACCTCGTCATCTGCATCACGGAAGGCATCCCGGTGCGTGACATGGTGCGCACCAAGCACCGCATGAAGGGCAAGCGCACGCTGCTCGTCGGGCCTAACTGCCCGGGCGTCATCACGCCCGACGAGCTCAAGATCGGCATCATGCCGGGGCATATCCACAAGAAGGGCCCGGTCGGCGTGGTGTCGCGCTCGGGCACGCTCACCTATGAGGCGGTCGGGCAGCTGACCGAGCTCGGCCTCGGCCAGTCGTCGTGTGTCGGCATCGGCGGCGATCCGGTCAACGGGCTGAAGCACATAGACGTTCTGAAGATGTTCAATGACGACCCGAGGACCGAAGCGGTGATCATGGTGGGCGAAATCGGCGGCTCCGACGAGGAAAACGCCGCGCGCTGGGTGAAGGACCACATGAAGAAGCCGGTGGTCGGGTTCATCGCCGGCGTCACCGCGCCCCCGGGCAAGCGCATGGGGCACGCCGGGGCCATCATTTCCGGCGGCAAGGGCACGGCGCAGGAGAAGCTCGCCGTGATGGAGGAGTGCGGCATCAAG
>DASSPL010000073.1:0-7800 GCA_035699685.1 Burkholderiales bacterium
GGGTAGGGGAAGACGTCTTCCTGCTCGCCGGCGCGCACGATCTCCTGCTTGGACTGCCAGAACTGCGGGTCCAGCAGGTCGCGGTGGTGCTCGTAGAAGATGTCGCGCGCGCGCGGCTCGGAGACCAGGAAGCGGTCGAACTGCTCGGGGAACACGTCGTGCTCGCCGACGCGCCAGTAGGGCTCGGCCGATAGCTCTTCTTCGTAGCTGCGCGCCGGCGGGATGCGAAGGAACTGCACGTCGGTGATCGGCTGGATCTCGTCGTAGTCGTAGAACACCACGCGGTCGTGGCGCGTGACGCCGAAGTTCTTGAGCAGCATGTCGCCGGGGAAGATGCCGGCGCCGGCGAGCTCCTTGATCGCCTGGCCGTACTCGCGCAGCGCGGTGCGCAGGCCCTCGTCGTCGCCGCTGCGGCGGCAATGCTCGATGTACAGGTTGAGCGGCTCCATGCGCCGCTCGATGTAGACGTGGCCGATGACCAGCTGCTCGCCGTCGAACTCGACGAGCGACGCGCACTCGCTCTTCAGCTCCTCGACGAGCTGCGGGTCGAAGCGCGCGAGCGGCAGCGCGACGCGCGAATACTCGAGCGTGTCGGCCATCCGCCCGACGCGGTCGTGCAGCTTGACCATCAGGTACTTGGCCATCACCGTCTCGCGGTCGCTCTCCTTGGGCGGCGCGAACTGGTCGCGGATCACCTTGAACACGTACGGGAACGACGGCAGGGTGAACACCAGCATCACCATGCCCTTGATGCCCGGCGCGGTGACGAAGCGGTCGGTCGAGTGCTTCAGGTGGTAATGCAGGTCGCGGTAGAAAAGGGTCTTGCCCTGCTTGCCGAGGCCCACCGCCATGTACAGCTCGGCGCGCGGCTTCCTCGGCATCAGCGCGCGCAGGAACGAGACGCACGCCGCCGGCACCTCGGTGTCGACGAAGAAGTAGGCCCGCGCAAACGAGAACAGAACCAGCAGCTGGTCCTCCCCCAGCAGCAGGGTGTCCGCGTAGAGCTCGCCGCGCTCGTTCTGCAGGATCGGCACGGCGAACGGCACCTCCTGGTGGGCGTTGATGATGCGGCCGATCACGTAGGCGCCCTTGTTCCTGAAGAACAGCGGCCGCAGCACCTGCACCTGCAGGTCGGGGTGCGCCCGGGCCGGGCGCGGGAAATGCCGGCGCAGCGCGCGCACGACGTTGCGCAGGTCGCGGGCGGGGTCTTCCCAGCGGTTCTTCAGGTCGAAGCTCTGCGCGACGTTGCGCAGCGTCTGCCGCAGCCCCTCCACCAGCGGGTAGTAGCAGGCGTACGTCGGCTGGTCGCCCTCGAGGTGCTCGGTGGCGATCGCCGGGCGCCAGAAGATGAACTCGTTGTGGTAGTGCCGGCGATGCAGCACCTCGCACGCGACCGAGTTGTAGAAGGTCTCGGCGCATTCGGGCTGGCGGTGGTCGTGCAGCAGGCCGATGTAGGCGACCTTGATCGCCGGCCACAACGACTCGTCGCGCGCCGTCTGCGGGAAGCGCGCGTTCAGCTCGTCGACCGCCTCCTGCACGCGGCGGTCGTACATCTGGATGCGCTCGCGGGCGAGCGTGCGCATCTGCGGCCAGTCGGCCTGTTCGAACAGCGTCTTCGCCTGCCGCGCGGCGTCGCGGAACAGGCGGTAGTGCTTGTCGAAGCCGGCGAGGATGCAGCGTGCGATGTCCTGCGGGAGGTTGAGGCGCCTCTCCCGCGGGACAGCGACCGGTGCGACAGCCCCCACGTCAGGCGGCGAGCTTCGCCTGCTCCTTCTTGTCGTCGAAGAACTGCTCGTCTTCGGTCGAGCCGTGCAGCGCGGTGGTGGAGGCGCTGCCGCCGGTCACGACCTGCGTGATCTCGTCGAAGTAGCTGGTACCCACCTCGCGCTGGTGCTTGACCGCCGTGAAGCCCTTCTCCGCGGCGGCGAACTCCTTCTGCTGCAGCTCGACGAACGCGGTCATGTTGTTGCGCGCGTAGCCGTAGGCCAGCTCGAACATCGAGTAGTTGAGCGAGTGGAAGCCCGCCAGCGTGATGAACTGGAACTTGTAGCCCATCGCGCCGAGCTCGCGCTGGAACTTGGCGATGGTGGCGTCGTCGAGGTTCCTCTTCCAGTTGAACGACGGCGAGCAGTTGTAGGCGAGCATCTTGCCCGGGTGCGCCTTCTGCACCGCCTCGGCGAACTTCCTGGCGAACTCGAGATCCGGCTTGCCGGTCTCGCACCACACCATGTCGGCGTACGCGGCGTATGCCACGCCGCGCGAGATGGCCTGCTCCAGGCCGTTCTTCACCTGGTAGAAGCCTTCGGCGGTGCGCTGGCCGGTGAGAAACGGCTTGTCGTTGTCGTCGATGTCGGAAGTGAGCAGGTTCGCCGCCTCGGCATCGGTGCGCGCGAGGAGCACGGTCGGCACGCCCGCCACGTCGGCGGCGAGGCGCGCCGCGATCAGCTTCTGCACGGCCTCCTGCGTCGGCACGAGAACCTTGCCGCCCATGTGGCCGCACTTCTTGACGGAGGCCAGCTGGTCCTCGAAGTGCACCCCGGCCGCGCCGGCGTCGATCATCGCGCGCATCAGCTCATAGGCGTTCAGCACGCCGCCGAAGCCGGCCTCGGCGTCGGCGACGATCGGCGCGAGGAAATCCACGTCACCCTTGCTTTCCATCCACTGGATCTGGTCGGCGCGCATCAGCGCGTTATTGATGCGCTTCACTACCGTGGGAACGGAGGACACCGCGTAGAGCGACTGGTCCGGGTACATCTGCAGCGAATCATTGGCGTCCGCCGCGACCTGCCAGCCCGAGAGGTAGATCGCGGGCACGCCGGCCTTGACCTGCTGCACGGCCTGGTTGCCCGTCAGCGCGCCGAGCGAGTTGACGAACGGACGCTCGTTCACCAGGCGCCAGAGTTTCTCCGCGCCGTTCTTGGCGAGCGTGTGCTCGACCTGCACGCTGCCGCGCAGCTTCACCACCTCGGCGGCGCTATACCCGCGCTTGACACCCTTCCATCGCTGGTTTTCCTTCCAGTCTTTTTCGAGCTGCTGGATCTGTTTCTGGCGGTCCAAGGTCGTCGTCTCCGGGCGGGTTGAGATAGCCGCACAGTTTGCTGACGCCCCTGCCCCGCAGCAACACGCCGCCCGGGCTATACGCTGTGTAATAAAACAAGCATTTACAGGGTTTTAGGGTACCCCGGTTTCACCATGCGGGATCCCGTCCCGGAAATTTGCTGCGGCGCGGGATGGCGTCAGGTCTGGACCAGCTTGCGGTGGCGGTGGACGCTCATCAGCACGCCGGCACCGATGAAGAGCGTGAGGAGCGCGGTGCCGCCATACGAGAGGAAGGGCAGCGGCACGCCGACCACCGGCAGGATGCCCGACACCATTCCCATGTTGACGAAAGCGTAGACGAAGAACATCAGGGCGATCGAGCCGGCGAGCAGCCGCGCGAATATCGTCGCCGCGTTCGCCGCGATCATCAGGCTGCGCGCGACGAGCAGGGAGTAGAGCACCAGCAGCACGATGTTGCCGATGAGCCCGAATTCCTCGGAATACACCGCGAAGATGAAGTCCGTGTGCCGCTCGGGGATGAATTCCAGATGGGCCTGCGTGCCGTTCAGCCAGCCCTTGCCCCACAGGCCGCCCGAGCCGATGGCGATGGTCGCCTGGATGATGTGGTAGCCCGCGCCGAGCGGATCGCTCGTGGGATCGAGCAGCGTCAGTACCCGGCGGCGCTGGTAGTCGTGCAGGAAGCCCCAGGCGACCGGCAGCAGGGCGGCGCCGAGAACGGACAGGGTTGCGATGACGCGCCAGCTGAGACCGGCGAAGAAGATGACGAAGAAGCCCGCAGCGCCCACCAGGAGCGCCGTGCCGAGATCGGGCTGGCGCACGATCAGGCCGAAGGGCACCAGCATGATGATCGCCGCCACCGCGAAGTGGCGCAGCTTGAGCGCCGTCTCGTGCTTGTGGAAATACCACGCCAGCATCAGCGGCAGCGCGAGCTTCATCATCTCCGAGGGCTGGAAGCGCGTCACGCCGACGTGCAGCCAGCGCCGCGCGCCGTTGACGATGTCGCCGAAGAGGGCCACGGCGATGAGCAGCGCCACGCCGACGGCGTACGCCGGGATGGCGAAGCGCATCATGGTCTGCGGCGAGATCTGCGCCACCAGCCACATCGCCACCACGGCCACGCTCAGGTTGACGAGCTGGGCGATGAGGCGCGAGGGGCTCTCGAAGGTGGCGGAGAACAGCGTCGCCATGCCGAGCATCGACAACGTGAGCAGCAGCACGAGGAGCGTGCCGTCGATGCCCTCGAACAGGCGCTCGCCTATGCGCCGGACCGGTACGCCCGCCAGCTCCATCAGTCGCCTTCCTCTTCCTCGTTCACCGACTCGTCCTCGGGCGTGGGCATTCCGGGCGGCGTCTTGCCGAGCATGAAATAGTCGAGCACCGTGCGCGCCACGGGCGCGGCGGCGCGCGCGCCGAAGCCGCCGTTCTCGATGATCACGGCGAGCGCGATGCGCGGGTTGTCCACCGGCGCGAAGGCGATGTAGAGCGAATGGTCGCGGTGGCGCTCGGCGATCTTGTGCTCCTCGTACTTCACGCCCATCGCGATCACCTGCGCCGTGCCGGTCTTGCCGCCCACGGTATAGGTGACGCCGGCAAAGGCGCGCGCGCCGGTGCCCTCCTTGTTGACGCCGGCCATGGCGCGCTTGATGAACTCGACGTTCTCGCGCTTGAGGGGCAGGGTGTTGAGCACCTCCGGCGCCACCTCGCGGCGCTCGCCGGTGCGGGGGTTCTCGACGTGCGCGATGAGGCGCGGCTTGTACATCGTGCCGCCGTTGGCGACGACCGCCATCGCCTGCGCGAGCTGGATCGGGGTGTAGGAGTTGTAGCCCTGGCCGATGCCGATCGAGATGGTCTCGCCCGCGTACCAGCGCTGCTGGTCGGGACGCCTGAAGCGCTTCATCTTCCACTCCGGCGACGGCAGCACGCCGAGCGACTCGCCGGCGAGGTCGATGCCGGTGCGCGCGCCGAAGCCGAAAGGCGCGAGCGAGCGGGCGATGGTCTCGATGCCCAGGTCGTTGGCGAGCACGTAGTAGTACGTGTCGCACGACTCCACGATCGACTTGTACATGTCGACCACGCCGTGGCCGCCCTTCTTGTCGTCGCGGAAGCGCCGGCCGCCGAAGTCGAAGAAGCCCGGGTCGGAGATGCTCGAGCGCGTCGTGCGCCGGCCGAGCTCCAGCGCGGCGAGCGCCATGAAAGGCTTGAAGGTCGAGCCCGGCGGATAGACGCCCGAGATGGCGCGGTTGTTGAGCGGCCGGTCCGGGTTGCTGTTCAGCTCGGCCCAGTACTGCGGATCGATGCCGTCGACAAACAGGTTGGGATCGAACCCCGGCTTGGAGACGAGCGCCAGCACGCCGCCGTTGGCGGGATCGATGGCGACCAGCGCCCCGCGCCGCGCGCCGATGGCGATCTCGGCCACGCGCTGCAGCTGCATGTCGAGGGTGAGCGTGACGTTGCTGCCCGGCTGCGCCGGCGTGCGCGACAGCGTGCGGATGCCGCGGCCGGC
This sequence comes from Burkholderiales bacterium, assembly GCA_035699685.1. Classification (GTDB taxonomy): domain Bacteria; phylum Pseudomonadota; class Gammaproteobacteria; order Burkholderiales; family SG8-39; genus SCGC-AG-212-J23. Next base: position 5,564 of record DASSPL010000073.1, read on the forward strand.
GGCGTCGATCTCGACCTGCTCGAACCCGGTGGTGCCGTGCAGGTCCGATTCGTAGGTCGCTTCCACGCCGGCCTTGCCGACGAAGTCGGTGCCGCGGTAGTTGGCGCTGATGCCTTCTTCCTCGAACCTTGCCTGGTCGGCGGTGGTGACGCGGCCCATGTAGCCGAGGACGTGCGAGCCGACGTCGCCGAACGGGTACTGGCGGAACAGGCGCCCCTTGATCTCCACCACGCCGTCGAAGCGGTAGCGGTTGGCCGCGAACTTCGCCACCTCCTCGTCGGACAGGCGGTTGCGGATCGGCAGGCTCTCGGCGTTGCGCGTCTCCTGCAAGAGCTTCCTGAAGCGCGCGCGGTCGCGCGGCTGGATGTCGACGAGCTCCGAGAGCTCGTCGATCAGCCGCTCCATGTTGCGCACGCGCCGCGGGAAGATCTCGAGCGTGTAGCCCGAGTAGTTGCGCGCGATGACGACGCCGTTGCGGTCGACGATCAGGCCGCGGTTGGGCGTCACCGGCACGATGGAGATGCGGTTCTCCTCGGCTTTCGCCTGGTAGACGTCGTGCTGGATCACCTGCAGGTAGATGAAGCGCGCGGCGAGCAGGCCGAACGCGATCAGCACCGCCACGCCGGCGACGCCGACGCGCAGCTGGAACTGGTGGAGCTCCTGCTCGGAGTTGCGGATCTCGCGGCCGCGCATCGCCTGCCCCTAGATCGCCTGCTCGCTGGCGGGACGGCGCTGCGGCATGAGCAGCAGCCAGGTCACGACCGGCCAGAGCGCCGCGCCGAGCAGCGGTCCGAGCCAGATGGCCCAGCCCGGGAACGCGTCGCCGGCGGCGAGGCGCACGACCAGCACTGCCGCCTGGGCAACGAGCAAGATGAGCGCAATATGGAGCGACTGCAGCATCGGGCCGAACCACAGGATACGCCTCGACAGCCACACGCATAGGAACGCGAGCAGCGAGTAGGCGAGCGCGTGCTGGCCGAGCAGCACGCCGTTGCCGGCATCGGCCAGCAGGCCGAGCGTCCACGCCACCCCCAGCCCAACCAGCCGCGGCTGGCGCACGCACCAGAACGCGAGCACCAGGGCGACGAAGTCCGGCACCACGCGCAGGTCGCGCCAGGGCAGGAAGTTGAGGAACAGCGCCAGCACGAACGACGCGATGATCGTGCTGGTGCGCACCGGCAGCAGGATCTGTGACCTAGCGTACATCTTCGGCTTTTTCCAGTCCCTTGCCGCGCGCGCGGCGCGACTTTTCGACGCGGCCGCCCTTCGTCGCCTTGGTCTCGTCCGGCCGCTCGGGCCGCGCCGAGTCGTGCGCCAGGATGAGGACGTAGCGGCCGCGATCGACGCCGGCCGCCGGCCGGCAGACGACGCGCGCGAAGCTGTGCTCGGCGTCGCGCTCGATGCGCACCACGGTCGCCACCGCGAGCCCCGCGGGATACATGCCGTCGATGCCGGAGGTGACCAGGCGGTCGCCGTTCTGGATCTCGGCGTTCGCCGGCATGAAGCGCAGCTCGAGCATGCCGGCCTCGCGCGCGCCGAAGGCGACCGCGCGCAGGCCGTTCCTCACCACCTGCACCGGAATTGCCTGGTCGGCGTTGGTGAGCAGCGTGACCTCGGAGACCAGGGGATGCACGCGGGTGACCTGGCCGATCACGCCGGCCTCATCGGCCACCGGGCTGCCGGGTTTCACGCCCTGCACCGCCCCGCGGTCGATGAAGAGCTTGTGCGAGAACGGATCGCGGCCGAGGTAGAGCACCTCGGCCGGCGTCGCCTGCACCGGCATCTGCCCGGCGGCGCCGACGATGCGGCGCAGCTCCGCCACTTCGGCCTGCGAGGCGAGATAGCGCTGCGCGTCGAGCGCGTTGCTGCTGACCTGCGCGCGCAGCCGCTGGTTCTCCTCGCTGAGGCTGGCCTGGGTGGTGAAATAGCCGCCGACGCTGGTCACCGCGTCGACCGGCCAGGTGGCCGCGCGCTGCAGCGGATAGGCCGCCAGCGCGAGCCAGCTGCGCAGCCCGTCGACATAGCGGAAGCGCGCGTCGATCACCAGCAGCGCGAGCGACAGCGAGGCGAAGAAAAACAGCCTGACTAGCGGTGCGGGCCCACGCTTGAAGAATGGCGGGGGAGTGTGATCCATCCCCCGCTATTATCAATCGTTGGTGAAGATCGGGCCGAAATGCTCCATCTTCTCGAGCGCCTTGCCCGAGCCGCGCACCACGCAGGTGAGCGGGTCGTCGGCG
>DASSPL010000074.1:0-5439 GCA_035699685.1 Burkholderiales bacterium
GCGTCCCGCCACCCGGGCGCTCCTGATGGAGCGGGTGTGGCGCATCCCGGCGGTGGGCGAGCGCATGAAGACCTACCAGCTCGCGCGCCTGTACCGCACGGCCGGCATGCTGATGCGCGCCGGCATCCCGGCGGTGCGCGCGCTCGAGATGGTCGAGGAGCTGCTCGCCGCGCATCTGCGCCCCAGCCTGCGCCAGGCTCGCGGCCTGATCGAGCAGGGCCACGCGATGTCCGCCGCCTTCGGCGCCGCGGGCCTCGCCACGCCGGTCGCCGCGCGCATGATGCTGGTCGGCGAGAGGAGCGGCGACATGGGCCACATGCTCGGCCAGATCGCGCGCTTCCACGACGACGAGGTGGCGCGCTTCGTCGACTGGTTCACCCGCGCCTTCGAGCCGGTGCTGATGGCGGTGCTCGGCGTGGCGATCGGCTTCGTCGTGGTGCTCATGTACATGCCGATCTTTGAGCTCGCAGGGAACATCAAATGAACATCGAAATGCTCGAGCGCGAGCACGGCCAGCAGGTCGTGGCGCACCTGTCGGAAGCGCTGCACATGCCGGCGATCTCCTTCGACGACATGCGCGCCGAGGAAGCGGCGTTCGACCTCGTGCCGTACGCCGAGGCCTCGCGCCGCGGCTGCGTCGCGCTGCGGCAGGCCGGCGGCGCGGTCGCCGTGGTGCTCGGCGACCCGTTCGACCTCGACACGCAGGACTGGCTGGAAGAGCGCCTCGCCGTCCCCTTCCGCTACCGCATCGCCGCCCGCCAGGACGTGCAGGCGTTCCTCGCGCAGCAGGAGGAGCAGATGCGCGCGCTGCACGGCGTCGCCGCCCAGATGCAGGTCGGCGCGCAGGCCAACGACGGCGCGCAGGACCTTTCGTTCGAGACGATCAGCGAGACCGACAGCAACGTGGTCCGGCTGGTCGCCTCGACCCTTTATGACGCGATCAAGGCCGGGGCGAGCGACGTGCACCTCGAGTCGACGTCGAGCGGCCTGACCATCAAGTACCGCATCGACGGCGTGCTGACGCCGGCCGAGACCGTGCCGGGCACCGAAGTCGCCGAGCAGGTCGTCTCGCGCATCAAGGTGATGAGCGAGCTCGACATCGCCGAGCGCCGCGTGCCGCAGGACGGCCGCTTCAAGGCGCGCCGGGAAGGCAGAGAGATCGATTTCAGGGTTTCGGTGATGCCGAGCGTGTTCGGCGAGGACGCGGTGCTGCGGATTCTGGACCGGCGCGCGCTCAGCGATCAATTGAAGGGATTAACCCTCGATTCGCTGGGCTTCGAGGAAGAGCTGATCGAGAAGATGCGCCGCCTGTCCAGCGAGCCCTACGGCATGCTTCTCGTCACCGGGCCGACCGGCAGCGGCAAGACCACCTCGCTCTACGGCATGATCACCGAGGTCAACAAGGGCCTCGACAAGATCATCACCATCGAGGACCCGGTCGAGTACCAGCTGCCCGGCGTGCTGCAGATCCCGGTGAACGAGCAGAAGGGCCTCACCTTCGCGCGCGGCCTGCGCTCGATCCTGCGCCACGACCCCGACCGCATCATGGTCGGCGAGATCCGCGACCCGGAGACCGCCGAGATCGCGGTGCAGTCGGCGCTGACCGGCCACCTGGTCTACACCACGGTGCACGCGAACAACGCGTTCGACGTGCTCGGCCGCTTCATGCACATGGGCGTCGACCCGTACAACCTGGTGTCGGCGCTCAACGCGGTGCTGGCGCAGCGCCTGGTGCGCGTCTACTGCACCGCCTGCAAGGGCCGCGGCTGCGCCCAGTGCAGGGGCACCGGCTACAAAGGAAGAAAAGCGATTGGGGAGCTTCTGATCCTCAACGACGAACTGCGCGAGCTGATCATCGCCCGCGCCCCGGCCAGAAAGCTGAAAGAAGTCGCGCGTGCTGCCGGCACGCTACCGCTCAGGGAAGCCGCCATGCGGCTGGTCAATAACGGAGAAACGAGCCTCGAGGAGATCAATCGTGTCACTTTTGTGGCGTAACAAGCAGCTGCGCATCGGCCTTGCGCCGGACCGCATCTACGTGAGCGGTGCCAAGGCAGTGGAGCTGGCCGCGAACGACGGGTCGTGGACGGCGGCCGTGGATGGCCTGGGGACGGTCATCAACGGCAAGAAAGGCGAAGCGGCGGTCGTGCTCGCGGACCAGTTCGTCCGCTACACGCTGCTGCCGTGGAACGAGACGCTGAAGAGCGCCGAGCAGTGGAACGCGCTCGCCAGCCACCGCTTCACCACCCTGCACGGGCCGAAGGCCGGCGAGTGGCAGATCAACGTCGCCGAGACCGCGCCGATGGGGCCGCGCCTCGCCTGCGCCGTCGACCGCGCCCTCATCGAGAGCCTGGCGCAGACCTTCGTCAAGGCGAACGTGCGCCTCGCCTCGGTGCAGCCGTTCCTGGTCGCCGCGTTCAACCGCATCCGCAAGACGGTCGGCAACGGCTCCTGCTGGATCGTGGTCGAGGAGCCCGGCCGCCTGACGCTCGCGCTGATCCAGCGCGGGCAGTGGGTCGCCATCCGCACGCGGCGCGCCGACAAGTCGTGGCGCAGCTCGATGGCCGAGCTGCTCGAGCGCGAGAGCGCGTTCCTGGGCCTCTCGGCGCCCGTCACGCGCGTGATCGTCTGCGCGCAGGGCGAGTTCAACACCGAGTCGTACGACGCCTTCCGCGCCGAGGCGGTGGCCTACAGAGAACTCGCTCTCGCCAGCGAGTAAAGGAGAGAGATGCAACGCATCGAGCTCGATTTCGTCCGCCGCCGCCCCGCCTCGCGCTGGGCCGGCCGGGTGCTGCTCGCCGTCTCGGTCGGCATGGCCGGCGAGATGGCGTACACGTACGTGCAGCTCGACCAGGCGGTGACGGCCAACGAGGCCGTCGTCGCGCGAGCGCAGCCGCGCAGGCAGGCGCCCGCCGTGGCGCCCGAGGAGGTCGCCGCGGCGCGCGAGACGGTCGAGCGCCTGGCGCTGCCGTGGACGCGGCTCTTCGCGGCGCTGGAAGGCGCGGCGAGCGACCAGGTGGCGCTGCTCGCCATCGAGCCCGACACGAAGAGCGGCACGGTGACGATTTCGGGCGACAGCAAGGACTACCTCGCGGCGCTGACCTACGTGCTGAACCTCAGCCGCAGCGACGCGCTGTCGAAGGTCGAGCTGGTGCGCCACGAGGTGAAGCAGAACGACCCGCAGAAGCCGGTTTCCTTCTCCATCCAGGCCGCCTGGAACGAGGTGAAGCGATGAAAAAGCATCTCTACCGCCTGCGCGACGAGCTCGGCCTGATGGGCCTGCTCGCCCTCGTGGTGTTCGCCGGAGCGGGCGTGTTCTTCACCGCGGTGCTGCAGCCGCTGAAGGACAAGCACCGCGTGCTCGAGGCGCGCGCGAGCGCCGCCGCGCCGGTGCAAGCCGTCAGCCCGAGCGACAAGCTGAACGCGGTGTACGAGTACCTGAACAAGCCCGAGTCGACCACCGACTGGCTGGCGAAGCTCTATGCCATCGGCCGCGCCACCGGCGTCGAGCTGCAGTCGGCGAGCTACAAGACCGCCGCCGCCGGCGGCGGGCGCCTGGAGCGCTACGAGATCGTGGTGCCGCTCACCGGCAGCTATACGCAGATGCGCGATTTCCTCAAGCGCTCGCTGGCCGAGATCCCGGTGCTGTCGCTCGACCAGATCTCGCTCAAGCGCGAGACCCGCCGCGACGGCACGGTGCAGGCCGAGCTGCGCCTGACTCTCCACAAGGTGAAATCATGAAGCCGATCGTCAAGAAGGCTCTGGCCAGCGTCGCCGTAGTGGGCGCGCTGGCCTCCGTGGTCACCGGCCGGGAGAACCCGGCGCCGGCCGTGGTCGAGCCGGTGAAGCGGGTCGACACGCGCCTGCAGGTGAACGCCGACATCGACCTCTCCAGGCTCGAGGAGCGCACTCATTTGGCAAATAAGCAAGGCGCCTGGGTCGACGCCTTCGCGCCGCGCAACTTCTCGCCGATCGTCCCGCCGGAAGCGCAGGCCAAGGCGCCCGAGCAGCGTCCCGAGGCCCCGGCGCTGCCCTTCCGCTACCTCGGCAAGCTGGTCGAGGACGGCAAGACCTCGATCTTCCTCGCCAACGGCGACGAGAGCATCACCGTCGCGCCCGGCATGCGCATCGGCGACTACCGCGTCGACCGCATCACCGAGGCCGAGGTGCGCTTCACCTACCTACCGATGAAAAAACAACAGAGCCTGCCGCTATGAAAAAAATCCTGGCACTAATTCTCCTTTCCATCCTCGTCGGCGCCTGCGCCACCGCGTCCAAGGAGGAGTTCCGCCAAGCCCGCATCGAAGTCGAGGCGGGCAACGAGGAAGCGGGCCTCGCCCGCCTCGAGGAGGAGCTGAAGAAGAACCCGAAGGACACGGAGCTGCGCAACTACTACCTGCGCAACAAGCAGGTGGCCGTGGAGCGCTACCTCGCCCTGGGCGACAACGCGCGCAACGCCGGCGCCTTCGAGCGCGCCGAGCAGGCGTACACGCGCGCCCTGCGCTTCGACGCCGAGAACCCGCGCGCGCGCACGGGCCTCGACCTGATCAAGCGCGATCGCGAGCACCGCGTGCTCCTCGACCAGGCCATCGGCGCCCTCAAGGGCGGCGACGACCGGTCGGCGGAGGCGCGGCTGAAGCAGGTGCTGTCGGACAACCCGCAGAACCGCGAGGCGCGCGCGCTCCTGCGCCGCATCGAGGACAAGGCGGCCAAGGCCACGGCCACGCCGCAGCTCAGCGCCTCGCTGAAGAAGCCGATCACGCTGGAGTTCCGCGACGCGCCACTGCGCCAGGTGTTCGAGATCATCTCGCGCCAGACCGGCCTCAACTTCATCTTCGACAAGGACGTGCCGGCCGACGCGAAGGCGACCATCTTCGTGCGCGAGACGAGCATCGACGAGGCGATGCGCATCATGCTGGTCACCAACCAGCTCGAGCGCAAGGTGCTGAACGAGAACAGCGTGCTGATCTACCCGAACACGCCGAACAAGGCGCGCGACTACAAGGACCTCGTGGTGCGCAGCTTCTACCTGACCAACGCCGACGTGAAGACCACCGCCACCATGGTGCGCCAGCTCGTCAAGACGCGCGACCTGTACGTCGACGAGAAGCTCAACCTGCTCGTCATGCGCGACACGCCGGAGGCCATCCGCATGGCCGAGAAGCTGATCGCCAGCCAGGACAAGGCCGAGCCCGAGGTGATGCTCGAGGTGGAGGTGCTCGAGGTGGGGCATAACCAGCTCACCAACCTCGGCATCCAGTGGCCGGGCCAGGTCGGCATCGGCCTGAAGGGCGCGGCGGGCGTCGCCGGCCAGATCACCGGCACCGAGGCGAAGAACTTCTCCAGCGGGCTGGTCAACGTCACGGTGAGCGACCCGCTGATCGCGCTCAACCTGCGCCAGCAGGTCGGCCGCAACAACATCCTCGCCAACCCGCGCATCCG
>DASSPL010000075.1:0-4820 GCA_035699685.1 Burkholderiales bacterium
TCCTGCGCGCCGCTCACGAACTCGTCGACGAACTCGTCGTACGCCGCGCCGCGCAGGCGCTTCTGGCGCAGGCCGATGTAGTACGGGTCGGCGAGCAGCTCCTGGTTGTCGGTGCCGGCGTCGAGCACCACCGGCAGGCAGCGCTGCGGATGGATGCCGGCGCACGCCGTGTAGAGCGAGAGCTTGCCCACCGGGATGCCCATGCCGTTCGCGCCCAGGTCGCCCAGGCCGAGGATGCGCTCGCCGTCGGTGACGACGATGATCGACGCGGCGTAGGGCCAGTTGCGCAGGATCTTGCGCACCCGGCCGCGGTCGTTCGCGCCGATGAACAGGCCGCGCGGCCGCTGGAAGATGTGGCCGTATTTCTGGCAGGCGAGCCCCACGGTCGGCGTGTAGATGAGCGGCTGCATCTCGTCGATGTGGTCGATGACCACGCGGTAGAACAGCGCCTCGTTGCGATCGTGCAGCGCGCCGAGCTCGATGTACTTCTCGAGGTCGGTCGGCTGCGCCCGGATGTGGCGCAGCGCGCGCGCCGCCTGCTCGTCCTGCGACAGGACGTGCGGCGGCAGCAGCCCTCTCACGCCGAGCGCGTCGCGCTCGGCGTCGGTGAAGGCGGTGCCTTTGTTGAGAAGCGGGTCACGCAGCAGTTCCAGGCCATGCATTTGGAGGTCTCCTTGACACCGGCATGGTGCGCGGCCTATCGCGGGCGCGTTTGATACAGGTCAAAGGCGCCGGAGCGCGCGCCCCAACAATGCTCGAATGCCACAGCGCGTCCTGCGGCGGGATTTCCTCGGCGGGCTCCTGATCCTCGCCGTGGCCGCCGTCGCGTGGTGGCTCGCGCAGCCGCTGCCCTCGGGCGGCAACGGCGGCGTCGGCCCCGGCACGCTGCCCAAGGCGCTCGCCGTGATCCTCGGCGGGCTCGGCCTGATCCTCTCCGTCGACGCGCTCGTCGCGCAGGGCCCGGGCCTCGGCCGCTGGACGCTGCGCGGCCCGCTCCTCATCCTCGGCGGCCTCGCGCTCTTCGGCGTGGCGGTGCGCCCGCTCGGCCTCGCGGTGGCCGGCCCGCTGCTCATCATCGTCGGCGCTTTCGCGAGCCGCGAGGTGCGCTGGGGCGAGACGCTGGTGTTCGGCGCGCTGATGACGCTGTTCTGCGTCGGCCTGTTCAAGTTCGCGCTCGGGCTGCCGATACCGCTTGCGCCCTGGCTGATGGGCTACTGAGATGGAGCTCATAGCGAACCTGGGCGTCGGCTTTGCCACGGCGCTGACGCCCATGAATCTCTTCCTCTGCTTCATCGGCTGCCTGGTCGGCACGCTGATCGGCGTGCTGCCCGGCGTCGGTCCGATCGCGACCATCGCCATGCTGATGCCGCTCACCCTCAAGGTCGATCCGACCGGCGCGCTCATCATGCTGGCCGGCATCTACTACGGCGCGCAGTACGGCGGCTCGACCACGGCCATCCTCGTCAACATGCCGGGCGAGGTCACCGCGGTGGTCACCGCCATCGACGGCCACGAGATGGCGAAGCGCGGCGAGGCCGGCATCGCGCTCGGCGTCGCCGCCCTCGGCTCGTTCGTCGCCGGCACCATCGCCACGCTGATCATCGCCGCGATCGGCGCGCCGCTCACGCGGCTCGCGCTGCTCTTCGGCCCGGCGGAATACTTCGGCCTCATGGTGCTCGGCCTCGGCCTCGCCATCGTGCTCGCGCGCGGCTCGGTGCTGAAGGCGGTGATCATGGTGGTGCTCGGCCTGCTGCTGTCCACGGTGGGCACCGACCTCGAGACCGGGCAGGAGCGGCTCACGCTCGGCCTCGGCGAGCTCTCCGACGGCGTCGACTTCGCGGTGCTGGCGATGGGCGTGTTCGGCATCGCCGAGATCCTCAGGAACCTGGAGAACCCCGAATCGCGCAACGTTGCCGTCGCCAAGGTCGGCCGGCTCCTGCCGGGCATGGCGGAGCTGCGCAAATGCATCGGCCCCGTGCTGCGCGCCACCGGCCTCGGCGCCGTGCTCGGCATCCTGCCGGGCAACGGCGCGGTGCTCGGCCCCTTCGCCTCGTACGCGTTGGAGAAGAAGCTGGCGAAGGACCCGTCGCGCTTCGGCAAGGGCGCGATCGAGGCGGTCGCCGGGCCGGAAAGCGCGAACAACGCCGGCGCGCAGACCTCGTTCATACCGCTGCTCACGCTCGGCATCCCGCCGAACGCGGTGATGGCGCTGATGGTCGGCGCGATGACCATCCACGGCCTGATTCCCGGCCCGCAGGTGATGACCAAGCACCCGACGCTCTTCTGGGGAATGGTCGCCTCGATGTGGATCGGCAACCTGCTGCTCCTGGTCATCAACCTGCCGCTGATCGGCCTGTGGGTGCGCCTGCTGAAGGTGCCCTACCGGCTGCTGTTCACCACCATCCTGCTGTTCTGCGCGATCGGCATCTATTCGATCAACAACAACCCGTACGACGTGTACTTCACCGCCTTCTTCGGGCTGGTCGGGTACCTGCTGATCAAGCTGGGACTCGAGCCCGCGCCGATGCTCCTCGGCTTCGTGCTCGGCAGGCTGATGGAAGAGAAGCTGCGCCAGGCGCTGGCGCTCTCCGAGGGCAGCTTCATGACGTTCGTCGAGCGCCCGGTTTCCGCGGTGCTGCTTGCCATCGCCGCCGTGATCATGGTGATCGCGGTGTTGCCGGCGGTGAGCCGCAAGCGCGAGCAGGCATTCCAGGAATAAGGAGGCAGGATGAAACGCGCAGTCTTCGCAGTGCTCGCCTTGGCGGCGAGCTCGGTAATGGCGCAGCAGTATCCGTCGCGCCCGGTCACCATCATCGTGCCGTTCGCGGCCGGCGGCCCGACCGACATCATCGCGCGCATCAGCGGCGAGTACTTCTCCAAGGCGCTCGGCCAGCAGTTCGTGGTGGAGAACGTCGCCGGCGCGGGCGGCACCACCGGCATCACGCGCGGAGCGCAGGCGAAGCCCGACGGCTACACCATCATGATGGGCCACATGGGCACGCACGGCGCGGCGCCGGCGCTGTACGCCAACCTGAAGTACGACCCGGCGAAGGACTTCGATCCGCTGGGTCTGGTCGCCGGCACGCCGATCCTGATCGTGGCGAAGAAGGACTTTCCCGCGGCGAACCTCAGGGAGTTCATCGCCAAGGTGAAGGACCCGTCCGCCAAGATCAAGCAGGCGCACGCCGGGGTCGGCTCGGTCTCGTTCACCACCTGCACGCTGCTCACCTCGCAGATCGGCGCGAAGAACATCGTCGCCGCGTACCGCGGCACCGGGCCGGCGCTGAACGATCTCGTCGGCGGCCAGGTGGACTACATGTGCGACCAGATCGTCAACCTGGTCGAGCAGGTCAAGGGCGGCTCGATCAGGGCCTATGCCATCGCCACCGCCGAGCGCTCGCCCGCGCTGCCCGACGTGCCGACGACGAAGGAAGCCGGCCTGCCCGAGTACCAGGTGAGCGCCTGGAACGCGCTGTTCGCGCCGAAGGGCCTGCCGAAGGACGTGGCGCAGAAGCTGAACGAGACGCTGGTCAAGGCGCTGGACGACGAGGCGACGCGCAAGCGGCTGCTCGACCTTGGCAGCGTGATCCCGGACACCGCCGGCCGCTCCCCGCAGGCGCTGCAGAAGCTCGTCGAGAGCGAGGTGGCGCGCTGGAACCCGATCCTCAAGAGCGCCAGGCAATAGGCGCGCGTTTGATCTAGGTCAGCCGCGCGGCGGCGGCGCGCCGGTACAACGGTGGCAAAGGAGAGCGCCACCATGACCGGCCCCGTCGCCCACTGGCATACCGAGCACGTCTACTTCCGCCGCCTGCTCGAGCTCATGCAGGCCGAGCTCGACGCCTTTCATCGCGCCGAGCGGCCCAACTACGAGCTGATGCTCGATATCGTCGCCTATCTGCGCGACTACTCCGACCAGTTCCATCATCCGCGCGAGGACGCCGCGTTCGAGCGCCTCGCGGTCCGCTGCCCCGACCTCAAGCTCGAGCTCGCGCGCCTCAAGCAGGAGCACCGCGTCATCGCGCGAGCCGGCGAGACGCTGCGCCAGCACCTCGAGAACATCCTCGCCGGCGCCATCGTGCCGCGCGCCGAGGTCGAGGTGGCCATCGCCACCTACCTCGTCTACTACGGCAACCACCTCGCCAAGGAGGACGAGCTGGTGCTGACGCGTGCCGCCGAGGTGCTTTCGCCCGGCGACTGGGACGCCGTCAAGGCCGTCAGCGCATCGGCGGACCCGCTGTTCGGCGAGCGCCCGCAGGACCGCTACCGCGCGCTGCGCCTGCGCATCAGCGCCGAGAGCCATTGACTTAAGTCAATCCCGGGGGCGCGCACCCCGGTAAAACATAACCATGTTCCAGGTCCGCATCCATGGCCGCGGCGGGCAGGGCGTGGTCACCGCCGCGGAGATGCTGTCGATAGCGGCGTTCCGCCGCGGCAAGCACGCGCAGGCCTTTCCCAGCTTCGGCTCGGAGCGCACCGGCGCCCCGGTGGTCGCCTACTGCCGCATCGACGACAGGGAGATCCGCGTGCGCGAGCCGATCCTCGCGCCCGACGCGATCATCATCCAGGACCCGACGCTGCTGCACCAGGTCGACGTGTTCGCCGGAGCGCGGCCGGGCGCCTGCATCCTGATCAACAGCGCCCGCAGCTTCGCCGAGCTCGGCCTCGCCGAGCTGGAGGGAAAGTTCCGCACCTGCAGCGTGCCGGCGACCGAGCTGGCGATGAAGTTCGTCGGCCGCCCGGTGCCCAACGCGGCGCTGCTCGGCGCTTTCGCCGCCCTTTCGCAAACCATCTCCCTCGAGGCGGTCATCGGCGCGATCGGC
>DASSPL010000076.1:0-6220 GCA_035699685.1 Burkholderiales bacterium
GCTGTCGAGGCCGAGGTCGCGCTCGAGCGAGCTGTCGAGCGAGACATAGGCATCGACGTGCGGGCGGGCTTCGCGCGCCACCGCGGCGACCACGCCGAGCAGCCGGTTCGGGTCGATGCCGGGACTGGCGGCCGGGCCGAGATCGGAAGGATCAGACATTCTTCAGGAGGGGACCGTGCCTGAAATGAGCGCGAGATCATAACCCTTCATAGGCGCTTGTTATCATGCCGCGCAGCCGTGCGGTATCGCCCGCTCCGATGATCGCCTTTTCGCAGAGGCTGCTCGACCTCGCGCACGCCCTGCGCTTTCCGCCCGGCGCGCGACTGGTGCGCCAGGGCGAAGCGTCGCGCGGCGCGTTCCTCGTGCGCAGCGGCCGCGTCGCGGCGCAGGTCGCCCTGCCCGGCGGCGGCATGCTCGGCGTCGCGGAGCTCGGCGAGGGCGACGTGTTCGGCGAGATGGCGCTCATCGAGCGCGGCGTGTGCTCGGCTACCGTGGTCGCGCTCACCGACGTCGAGGCCCTGTTCATCGAGCGCGAGGAGTTCCGCGCGATGGTGGCGAGCCGCGATCCGGCCGCGCTCGACACGCAGCGCGCCATCACCCGCGTGCTCGCAGCCAAGCTGCGCGCGCTGAACGCGAAGCTGCGCGAGCACCCGGCCGAGGAAGACCGGCCGGCGCAGGAAGCCCCTCACGTCCCGCTCCTGGACGCAAGGCCCCCGGGGTTCGACTGGCGCGGCTTCCTGCCGGTGCTGCGCTTCTTCGAAGGCTTCGACGAGCGCGACATCGCCGAGCTCCTGTCCATCGCCCGCGCCATGGAGCTGCAGCGCGGCACCTGGATATTCGCCGCCGGCCAGCCGGCCGATCGCTGCTTCGTCGTCGTGCGCGGCGCGATCGAGGTGCTCTCGCGCCTCGGCGGCCTCGAGCGCCGCGTCACGCTCGCCGGCCCCGGAGAGCTGGTCGGCTACCTCGCGGTGCTCGATCGCGCCAGCCATGCCGCGAGCGCCCGCGTGAGGGAAACCGCTGCGCTGCTGGAATTCCCGGGGGAAGCGTTCACCGCCGCCTACGAGGGCGAGTCGCGCCTGGCGGTGAAGCTGCAGCACGCGATCCACCGCAGCCTGCTGCGCTCGCTCGCCCGCACCAACAACCAGCTGAGCCGCCTCATCAGCGCGGCGCGCCTGCGCGGCGCCGAGGCCGAAGGCCGCGCGCTCGAGAAGGCGCGCGGCAGCCAGGTGGTCGACCTAGTTCAGCAGCCGGACTGAGACGCGCGGCCGCCCCCCGCGCTTTTCCGCGAAAAGAGCGCCGTACTCGGGCAGCTCCACCCACGAAGAGGTATCACGCGTGAGCGGCTCCGACGCCACGAGGATCGACTCGGCGTGCTCGGCGCCGCCGGTCATCTTCCATTCGCCCTCGTGCAGCCCGTAGTCGCGCCCGAGCGTGTACCAGAGCGAGAGGAAAGTGAGGTTCGCCTCGTGCACGCGTGCCGGGTCTTCCGTGCGATAGCAGCCGAAATCGAAGCAGTAGCGCACGGCGGCGAGCTGGCTGCCGTTGGCGATGAAGAGGTTGACCGACGACGACTGCGCGATGCCGATCTCCCCGCGCGCCGCGCGGATGATCGCCAGCGTGCTTTCCAGCGCGTCGAATACCTCGTTCTCGGGAGCCGGGCCCGTGGGGTCGTCCAGCTGCGAGACGAATACGGCGTAGATCCACTCGCTGTCGGTCGTGCCGCGGATGCGTCCGAGGAACTCCGGGCGGATCGCTTTCGCGAGCAGCGGCTTCAGGTCCTGGATGCCGGCCAGGTCGCCGTTGTGCGCGAGCGCCCACGGCAGCCCCTCGAACTGGAACGGGTGCACGTTCTGCAGCGAGATGTCGACCGCGGTCGAGTAGGCGACGCCGCGCACGTGCGCCAGCACGCACGCGGCCCGCACCTTCTCGGCCAGGCTCTTCAGGTTGCGGTCGAACACCGGCAGCGACGGCGAGCCGTAGAAGAACGGCTGCTGCGGCGTATGCGACCCCGGATCCCAGGCGCGCAGGCCGAAGCCGGCGAGGTTCAGGAGGTTCAGCATCTTCGGCATGTAGCTCTGCCGCACCAGCGCGGAATCGGGCTGGAACAGCAGGTTGTCGAGCACCACCGGCTCGCCGAGATACAGCAGCGCACGGCACATGGGCGCGATTATGATCCAGGGCAGTGAAGGTCGTTGCCCACCTGCTCGCGCCGCAAGGCGCCGTGCCCAACCATCCGCGCTGGCCGTTGCTGGTCTACGCCGGCGTGTTCGATGAGCCGACCGCGGAAGATTTCGAGGCGCTGTTTACCCGCAACGGGTGGCCGGCGGCCTGGCGCAACGGCGTGTTCGCCTACCACCACTACCACCCCGACGGCCACGAAGTGCTCGGCGTGTACTCGGGCGAGGTGACCGTCCTCTTCGGCGGCGAAGGCGGCGTGGCGCTCACCGCGCGGCCCGGCGACGCCATCGTGCTGCCGGCGGGCACCGGCCACAAGCAGCTCTCCTCCCGCGGGCGGCTCGGTGTCGTCGGCGCGTATCCCGAAGGCCGGCATCCGCAGACCAGTATTGCGGCAACCGCGGACGCGGCGAAGAACGCGGCGCTCATCGCGCGCGTGCCGCTTCCTTCCAGCGATCCGGTCCGCGGTCCGCGAGGGCCGCTCTTCGAGCACTGGCCGCGCTGATGCGCACGTTCGACATCTGTGTCCTGCCGGGCGACGGCATCGGCGTCGAGGTGATCGAGGCGACGCTGCCGCTGCTCGAGAAGGTGCAGCAGGGCTTCTCGCTCCGGTTCAGGGAATATCCGGCCGGCGCCCATCACTTCAAGAAGACCGGCGAGGCGCTGCCCGATGCCACTTTCGAGGCGGCGCGCCGCGCGGACGCCATCCTGTTCGGCGCCATGGGCTGGCCCGAGATCCGCTACCCCGACGGCACCGAGATCGCGCCGCAGCTCGACCTGCGCTTTCGCCTGGAGCTCTACGCCGGCGTGCGGCCGGCGCGCGCGATACCCGGCGTGCCCCTTCCCCTCAGCGACGCGCGGGCCGGGGAGATTGATTTGGTCGTGGTGCGCGAGTCCACCGAGGGCCTGTTCGCCTCCAGGGGCAAGGGAGTGGTGGAAGCGGACCAGGCGCGCGACACGATGGTCATCACGCGCCGCGGCTCCGAGCGCGTGCATGAGTTCGCCTTCCGTCTGGCGAATAAACGCAGAAAGCTCGTCACGTGCGTGGACAAGGCCAACGTCTTCGCCTCGATGGCCTTTTTCAGGAAAATCTTCGACGAGGTGGCGGCGCGCCACCCGGGCATCGAGGCGCGCCACCATTACGTCGATGCGACCGCGCTGGACCTCGTGCGCCGGCCGTGGGACTTCGACGTGCTCGTCACCGAGAACATGTTCGGCGACATCCTGTCCGACCAGACGGCGGCGCTCATTGGCGGCATGGGCATGGCGCCCTCGGCCGACATCGGCGAGCGCCACGGGCTGTTCCAGCCGTGCCATGGCTCGGCGCCGGATATCCATCTTTCGGGGAAAGCCAATCCCACGGCCTGCATGCTCTCGGCGGCCATGATGCTCGACTGGCTCGCCGAGCGCTCCGGCGATGCCGCGCCTCAGCAGGCGGCGCGGCGCCTGGAACGCGCCGTCGATGCGGTGTTCGCCTCCGGCAAGGTCACGCCGTGGGATCTCGGCGGCCGCGACGGCACGCGGCAGATCCGCGACGCCGTGCTCTCCAACCTGTGAACGGATGAAAATCCTCGTCCTGCCGGGAGACGGCATCGGCCCTGAGATCACCGCCGCCACGCTAGCGGTGCTCGACGCCGCGAACCGGAAGTTCGGGCTCGGGCTCGAGTACGAGCATGCCGACATCGGATTTGCGTCGCTGAAGACGCAGGGCACCACCTGCCCGGACGCCGTGCTCGCGCGGGCGCGCGAGGTCGACGGCGTGCTGCTCGGCCCGATCTCGCACCTCGACTATCCGCCGCGCGAGCAGGGCGGCATCAATGTCTCGGGCACCTTCCGCGTCAAGCTGGATCTCTACGCCAACGTGCGCCCGGCGCGCAGCCGCGCCGGCCTCGGGCGTCCGATGGACCTGGTGATCATGCGCGAGTGCACCGAGGGCTTCTATCCCGACCGCAACATGCACCAGGGCTCGGGCGAGTTCATGCCGGTGCCCGGCGTCGCGCTTTCCGTGCGCAAGATCACCGCGCATGCGTGCGAACGCATCGCGCGCCGCGCGTTCGAATTCGCGCGCAAAAGAAAACGCCTGGTCACCGCGGTGCACAAGCAGAACGTCTTCCGCATGACCGATGGCCTGTATCTGGACCAGGTGCGCGCGGTGGCGCGAGAGTTCCCGGACGTCAAGCTGGAGGAGGAGATCGTCGACGCCATGGCGGCGAAGCTGGTGCGTCACCCCGAGCGCTACGACGTCGTGCTCGCCACCAACTTCTATGCCGACATCCTCTCCGACCTGGCATCCGAGCTCTCGGGCAGCCTGGGGCTGGCCGGCTCGATCAATGCCGGCGATTCGCTCTGCGCCGCCCAGGCGCAGCACGGCTCGGCGCCGGACATCGCCGGCCAGGACCGCGCCAATCCCACTTCGCTCATTCTGTCGGCGGCGATGCTGCTGGAGTGGATCGGGCAGAAACGAAACTCGACGGCGTTCGCCGAGGCCGGCCGGGCGATCGACGCCACCATCGACCGGGTGCTGGCGAAGCCGGAGTTGCGCACCGCCGACCTCGGCGGCAAGCTCGGCTGCCGCGCGTTCGGCGAGGCGGTGGCCGAGGCGCTGTCTACTTCCGCGAAATAGCCTCTTCCGAACGGTCGGTCGCCGGCGGCGGCGTGCGCGAGAGCGCGGCGATCTCCTCGCGCAGCGCCGGCGTCATGTCGATCTTCAGCGAGTCGAGCGAGGCCTGCAGCTGAGCGAGGCTGCGCGCACCGATGATCGGCGAGGTGACCGCCGGATGCGCGGCGACCCACGCCACCGCGGCGCTCATCGGATGCCAGCCGCGAGCCTTGCAGAAGGCGGAGAACTTCGCCGCGACTTCATGCATCCACGGCTCGCCGTAGCGGTCGGTGTACATCTTGTTGGTCACCAGGCGGCCCTGCGCGCCCTTGTCCGCGTATTTGCCGGAAAGGAGCCCGCCACCGGCGGGTGAATAGGGCATGACCGCGAGCCCATTGGCGCCCGCCATCGGCAGCACTTCCACTTCCGCCTGCCGCTTCACCAGGTTGTACATCGGCTGGACGGCCTGCAGCCGCGCCCAGCCGCGGCGCTCCTGGATGTCGAGGGCGGCCTGCGTCTGCCACGCGGCGAAATTGCTCGCCGCCGGGTAGAGCACCTTGCCGGCGCGCACCAGGTCCTCGAGCGCGCGCATCTGTTCCTCCATGGGCGTGAGGGCGTCGTGGTGATGCAGGAAAAGCAACTCAACCCGGTCGGTGCCGAGACGCCGCAGGCTGGCCTCGACCGCACGGCTCACGTGCCGGCGCGAGGCGCCGCGCGAATTGAGGTCGCTGCCCGTGGGGTTGAAGCACTTCGTGGCGATGACCACTTCGTCGCGATGGCCGCGCATCAGCCTGCCGAGGATCTCCTCCGAGCGTCCCTTGTTGTACTGGTCGGCGCAGTCGAAAAAGTTGATCCCGGCTTCGCGGCACGAGCTGTACATGCGGCCGGATTCGGCTTCGTCGGCATCGCCGCCGAACGACATGGTGCCGAGGCACAGGCGCGAAACGCGCACGCCCGTGCGGCCGAGTGGACGGTGCTCCATGAGTGCGAAGAGTACACTCGCTGCCCAATGCTGAAGGGGCTGAAGGGCTTGTTCGGCCGGGATTCCGGCGAAGCGCAGGCGCGGGAGCTTATCGAGGCGGGCAACAAGGCGGAGGGCGAGGGGCGCCTCGCCGAGGCGCGCGGTCTGTATGAAAAGGCGCTGGCCGCCGCCCCGCGCCTGGCGGCCGCGCATCTCAATCTCGGTGGCGTGCTCGAGGCGAGCGGCGACCGGGCTGGCGCCGAGCACGCCTATCGCGCGCTGCTCGCGCTCGAGCCCGGCAATCCGTTCGCCAGCTACAACCTCGCCAACCTGGAAGCGGCGCGCGGCAATGCCGCAGCCGCCGAGCAGCTCCTGCGCAAGGCCTTGCGCGAAAAGCCCGCGTTTCCCGAGGCGCACGTCGCGCTCTCGAACCTGCTCGACCAGGCCGGCCGCGGCGAGGACGCGCTCGCCTGCCTGCGCACGGC
>DASSPL010000077.1:0-3682 GCA_035699685.1 Burkholderiales bacterium
TCGATCGCAGCGAGCAGCACCCAGTAGAGCGCGATGAAAACGGGGATCTGGACGAGGATCGGGAAGCAGCCGCCGAGCGGGTTGATCTTCTCCGTCTTGTAGAGATCCATCATCGCCTGGTTCATCTTCTGGCGATCGTTGGCGTACATTTCGCGGATCTTGGTGAGCCGCGGCGTGACGAGTTTCATCTTCGCCATCGACTTGTAGCTCGCCGCCGAAAGCGGGAAGAAGATGACCTTGATCAGCACCGTCAGCAGGATGATGGCGACGCCCCAGTTGCCCGACAGGGCATAGAACTTCTCCAGCAGCCAGAAGAGCGGCCAGGCAATGATGGCCAGGAAGCCGTAGTCGACGACCAGATCGAGCCCCGGCGCCGCCGCCTGCAGGCGGCGCTGCTCCTGCGGGCCAGCATAGAGCGAGACCTTCACCTCCGCGGCCGCCCCGGGCGCCAGGTTGCCGGCCTGCACCAGCGCGTTGGCGGAGTACAGACCGTCGGGGCGCTTGAGCGCGGTGTAGTCGCGCTTGAGCTTGTCCGGGATCACCCACGCGGCGACGAAGTAATGCTGGACGAAGGCAAGCCAGCCATTGTCCGCCGGCCGCTCGACCTTGTTCTTGTCGAGATCCGAGGGATGGATCTTCTCGAACGCCTTCTCGGCAGTGTAGACGGCGAAGCCGGTGAAGCTCTGCGCGCCGAAGGTCTCCGCCACCTGGTTGACGTTCGACGAGGGCTTGCCGTCGTGCGTGAACTGGAAGTACGCGTAAGGCGCGACAGGCTGCTCGCCGCCGTTGCGCACCACGAGCGCTACGTCGACGACGTAGCTGTTGCGGCGGAAGGTGTAGATCTTGTCCACCGCCAGGCCGTCGCGCCCGGTGCCGGTCAGTGTGACCGAGACGCTGTCGGCACCTTCCGCAAGCGCCGCGCTCTTAGCCTGCGTGGACCACAGGGTCAGATGATTCGGGCCACCGTCGCGTGCCACGCCGCTTTGCGCCTCGTAGCTGCGCTCCGGACCGAAGAGGACGAAGTTGCGCGTCGGATCGGCAGAGTCCTTGTGCCTGAGGAGCTCCACGCGCTTCAGCGTGGCACCGAGGGTGTCGATGTCCGCCACCATGAGGTCGGTGGTCACGCGCACGGTCTCGCCCTTGGCGGCGGCCGCGGCGCTTGGAACCGGCGCCGCCGGCTTGGCCGGCGCTGCGCCCTTGGCCGCAGTCGCCGGCGCGCCGGGGGGCGGAGCCGGGGCCGTCGGCACGCCCTGCGCGGCCGGCGCCGCGGGCGGCTTGGGACGGTTCTCGCGCTCCCAGGCTTCCCAGATCATCAGCACGGAGAAGCCGAAAATGAAAAGCAGAATGAGGCGTTGCGTGTCCATGTCTACGGCACCGGGTCGCAGCCGCCGTCATGCCACGGGCCGCAGCGGCAGACGCGCCGCGCGGCGAGCCAGCTGCCGCGCAACGCGCCGTGGCGCTCGAGCGCCTGCTCGGCGTACTCGGAACAGCTCGGATGGAAGCGGCAGGCCGGCGGCAGCATCGGGCTCACCGCGAAGCGGTAGGCGCGAATTACGGCGCGCAGCGCGGCGGCGATCATGCGCTCAACCTCACGAGGAGCTCCCGCAGCCGCGCCAGGTCGTCGCGTGAAGCGCGGGCGCCGTAGGGTGGGCGCACGAGCAGATCGATGGCGCCAAGTCTTTCCTGTTCGAGTCGGAATGCTTCACGAATGCATCGCTTGATGCGGTTGCGATCCGCGGACGCCGCAGCGTGCTTGCGCGAGATCAGGATCCCCAGGCGCGGCCGGCCGGCCGGGCGCCTCTTCAAAAAGAACGTATAACCGCCGAGGCTTTTCCGCTCGCCCTGGCGCAGCAGGCGCTCGAATTGCGCCTTGCGCCGCAGCCGGCGCTGCGGATCGAGGCCGAAACGCTTCGCCGCGGCGCTCGCCGTTACAGCGCGAGGCGTCGGCGCCCGCGCGCGCGGCGATTGCGCAGCACCTTGCGTCCGCCTGGCGTGCGGCTACGCACGAGAAAGCCGTGACGGCGCGCGCGCCGGGTTTTAGAAGGCTGGTAAGTCCGCTGGGTGGCCATCGGCTACGCGTCCAAAAAGGGCGCTATTAGAGCGTGCGCGCGAATGCCATGTCAAATAAGAAAACTCCGGCGAAAACTCTTCGCGCGCCGCTGTGGATAACCCGGGTCGGAGGGGGTAAAATTTGAACTCGTTTTAGGCCAATCACAAGATGCAAAATCTCTGGGACGCCTGCTTGCGCCGCCTCGAGCAGGAATTGCCCGCGCAGCAGTTCAACACATGGATCCGCCCGCTGTCGCCCGAGGCCGATGCGCCCGACGACACGCTGACCCTCACCGCTCCCAACCGCTTCGTGCTGGAACTCGTGCGCGAGCGCTTTGCCGCTCGCATCGAGCGGCTGGTGGCCGAAGCGAGCGGGCGCGAGCTCGGCGTGCGCCTGGTTCTCGCCCGCGGCAACGACACGCCGGCGCGGCCGGCGCCGGCCGCCGCGCCCCGCGCGGCGCCGGAAAGCGGCATCCAGGAGCGCTCGCGTCTCAACCGGTCCTTCTCCTTCGACAGTTTCGTCACCGGGAAGGCGAACCAGCTCGCCCGGGCGGCTGCGCTGCAGGTGGCCGAAAACCCCGGCATCTCCTACAACCCGCTTTTCGTCTACGGCGGCGTCGGCCTCGGCAAGACCCATCTCGTGCAGGCGATCGGCAACCAGGTGGCCGACCGCCGGCCGCAGGCGCGCATCCGCTACATCCACGCCGAGCAGTACGTCACGGACGTGGTGCGCGCCTACCAGCAGAAGTCCTTCGACGAGTTCAAGCGCTATTACCACTCGCTCGACCTGCTGCTGATCGACGACATCCAGTTCTTCTCGAACAAGGGCCGCACGCAGGAGGAGTTCTTCTACGCTTTCAACGCGCTGGTCGAGGCGCACAAGCAGATCGTCATCACCTGCGACACCTATCCGAAGGAGATCGCGGGCATGGAGGAGCGCCTGATCTCGCGCTTCGGCTGGGGCCTGACGGTGGCGATCGAGCCGCCGGAGCTGGAAATGCGCGTCGCGATCGTGCTGAAGAAGGCGGAGGCCGAGGCGGTCGCCGTCTCCGAGGAGATCGCCTTCTTCATCGCCAAGCACATCCGCTCCAACGTGCGCGAGCTCGAGGGCGCGCTGAAGAAAGTGCTGGCCTTCGCCCGCTTCACCGGGCGCGAGCTTTCCCTCGATCTCGCCAAGGAAGCGCTGCGCGACATCCTCAACCTGAACAGCCGCCAGGTCAGCGTCGAGGGCATCCAGAAGACCGTCGCCGAGTACTTCAAGATCAAGATATCGGACATGCATTCCAAGCGGCGCACTCGCAACGTTGCGCGCCCGCGCCAGGTGGCCATGGCGCTTGCCAAGGACCTGACGCAGATGAGCCTGCCGGAGATCGGCGAGGCCTTCGGCAACCGCGATCACACCACCGTGCTGCACGCCTGCCGCACCATCGCAAGCCTGCGCACGCGCGATAACTCGCTCAACCGCGACTATCTCGTGCTGGAACAGGTGCTGAAGGGTTGAGGGGCAGGGTTGACGAAAGGATTGACGGGAAAACCTGTGCGCGAACCGGGCGCAGTTTGTGAATAAGTCGGCCGCGGCCGCTCGCGCGCCAAACTGTCCCCAAAGCACACCGCTCGGTCCACAGGGTTTTCC
>DASSPL010000078.1:0-4093 GCA_035699685.1 Burkholderiales bacterium
GCGGCAGCGCCGGCGCTGGCCCAGGTCGTGGGCCTCGGCACGACGCAGGTCGGCGCCACGTTCCAGCTCGCCACCGGCATCGCGAAGGTCGTCTCGGACAAGGGCGGCGTGCAGATGCGCACGCAGCCGATGGCCGGCGCCGCGCAGTACGCGCCGCTCGTCAACAAGGGCGACATCGACTTCGGCATCTCCAACGTGCCGGAGCTGCACTACCTCGTGCAAGGGCAGGTGATCACCGAGCGGCCGAACCCGGACCTGCGGATGGTGGCGCGCCTCGTGCCCTGGTATACGGGCCTCGTCGTCAAGAAGGACAGCCCGATCCGGTCGCTCAAGGACCTCAAGGGGCAGCCGGTGCCCGCGGGCTTCAGCGGCAACCCGCTCGGCAAGGTGCTGATCACCGGCTACCTCGCGAACGCCGGCATGAGCTTCGAGGACACCCGGCAGGTGCCGGTGCCCGCCTTTCCGCGCATGTTCGACGCCTTCAAGCAGCAGCAGACCGCCACCTCCATCGCGACGATCGGCATGGCGCAGCTGCGCGAATGGGAGTCCGCGCTCGGCGGCGTGCGCTTCCTCAGCTTCGATTCGTCGCCTGCGGCGGTCGCCGCCGTGACGAAGCACGTGCCGCACAGCTACGTCATGGAAGTGAAGCCCGGCCCGGGCAAGGTCGGCGTCGAGGCGCCCACCAACATGGTCGTGTACGACTACGCGCTTTGGGCGAACGCCAAGGTGGCCGACGACGTGGTTGGCAAGGTGGTGAACGCGCTGCACGCCAATCCGGCCGACCTCAAGGCCTCGAGCCCGCTGTACGCCGAATACGAGCCGGCCGAGCTCGGCCGCGACGTCGGCGTGCAATATCACCCCGGCGCGATCAAGGCCTACCAGGCGAAGGGCCTCTGGAAGCGCTGAGCACGAGAGCCTCCGCGATAGCCGGCTTCCTCATCGCGGCAGCCGGGATCGTGTGGGGCCTCGACCTGCCGGCAAAGCTCGGCTGGCAGATCTACCAGGAGCAGTTCATCGCAGCGCTCCTCGGCCTCGCGCTCGCCATCGCCTTCCTGCGGCGGGTCAGCGTGTCGAACCTGGTGCTGGCGGCGCTGGGCGCCCTCGCGGGGCTGTGGCTCGCGGTGCGCTATCCGCCGCTGCAGGCCGACGTGATCGGCCATCCGGTCGAGTCGCTGCTGCTCTCGGTCGTGCTGCTCGTCCTGACGATGGAAGCGTGCCGGCGCTCGGCCGGCGTAGCCCTCACGGTGGTGTTCGCCTTCTTCTTCGCCTGGGCGCTGGTCGGGCACCTGCTGCCCGGCATGCTGCAGACCCGGCAGGTCGGGCTGTCGCGACTGCTGCCCTACCTGGCGCTCGACACCTCGAGCATGCTGGGCCAGGCGCTGATCATCGCGGCGACCACGGTGATCGCGTTCATGTTCTTCGGCCGCGTGCTGCAGGCCTGCGGCGGCGCCGACTTCTTCACCGACATTTCCACTTCGCTTTTTGGTCGATACCGCGGCGGCACCGGCAAGGTCGAGGTGGTGGCCTCCGCGCTGTTCGGCACGATTTCCGGCAGCGCGGTCGCGAACGTCATGTCGACCGGCATCATCACCATTCCCAACATGAAGAAGGCGGGCTATCCGCGGGAGATGGCCGGCGGCGTGGAAGCCGTGTCCTCCACCGGCGGCCAGATCATGCCGCCGGTGATGGGCGCGGCGGCCTTCCTGATGGCCGAGAACCTGCAGGTGCGCTATGCCGAGGTGGCGCTCGCCGCGCTCGTGCCTGCGCTGCTCTTCTATGTCTCGGTGTTCGTGCAGGTCGACCTCGAGGCGGCGCGGCGGCGCATCGGCGGACTCGATCCGAGCACCCTGCCGCGCGCGGGCGATGTGCTGCGCAGGGGCTGGTTCTTCTGCGTGCCGTTCGCTGCCCTCTTCTACCTCATGTTCGCGCGCGACCTGCAGGCCGAGGAGTCCGTGCTGCTCGGCGTCGCCGCCATGCTGCCGTTCGCTTTCTTCATCGGCTATGGCGGCCGGCGCCTCACTTTCGGCGGGCTGTTGCGCGCCGTGGCCGATACCGGCAAGGACGCCATGGAGATCCTCGTCATCTGCGCGGTGGCCGGCGTGGTGATCGGGCTGCTCAACATCACGGGACTCGCGCTCGGCCTGTCGCTCACGCTCGTGCACCTCGGCCAGGGCAGCGTGGCGCTCCTGCTTCTCGCCGTGGCGGTCATGTGCATCCTGCTCGGCATGGGCTTGCCGACGACCGGCGTCTACCTGCTGGTCGCCGTCCTCGCCGCGCCGCCGCTCGTGCAGCTCGGCGTCGCGCCGCTCGCCGCGCACATGTTCGTGTTCTTCTACGGCTGCCTGTCCATGATCACGCCGCCCGTGGCGATGGCCGCCTTCGCCGCCGCGCACATCGCGGGCGCCAGCCCGATGCGCGTCGCGCTCGCCGCGTGCCGGCTGGGCTGGCCGGCGTTCGTCCTGCCGTTTCTGTTCGCGGCATCGCCGGCGCTTCTGCTCAGCGGCGACCCGTTGCGCGTGACGCTCGCCGTCGCGGCGGCCATCGCGGGCGTCTGGCTCGGCTCGGCGGCTATTTCCGGCTACCTGCTGCGCGACCTGCAGCCCGCCGCGCGCGCATCGCTCGGCGCGGCCGCCGGCGCGCTCCTCTACCTCTCGACCCTATGACCCCCGACCGCAGGCAATTCGCGCAGCGCATGAAGGAGGACCGGCTCATCGTGGCGCCGGGCATCTTCGAGCTGATCTCGGCCAAGATCGCCGACCGCATGGGCTTCGACTGTCTCTACGTCACCGGCTACGGCCTGGTCGCCTCGCACCTCGGGCTGCCCGACGCCGGGCTCGCCACGTACACCGACATGGTGGGCCGCGTCGCCCAGATCGGCGCGATGACCCGCACGCCGTTCATCGCCGACGCCGACACGGGCTACGGCGGCCTGCTC
Organism: Burkholderiales bacterium; assembly: GCA_035699685.1. GTDB lineage: Bacteria > Pseudomonadota > Gammaproteobacteria > Burkholderiales > SG8-39 > SCGC-AG-212-J23. The sequence continues at coordinate 2,936 of DASSPL010000078.1, forward strand.
AACGTGCAGCACACCGTGCGCGGCTACGAGGACGCCGGCGCCTGCGGCATCCAGCTCGAGGACCAGGAGTTTCCGAAGAAGTGCGGCCACATGCTCGGCCGCCGCGTCATCGCGGCCGAGGACATGGTGGCGAAGGTGCGCGTCGCGGTCGCGAGCCGCAGCGATCCGAATTTCCTGGTCATCGCGCGCACCGACGCCCGCACCTCGCACGGCCTCGACGAGGCCCTGCGCCGCGCCGAGGCGTATCTCAAGGCCGGCGCCGACGTCCTCTTCGTCGAGTCGCCCGAGACGCCCGAGGAGATGCGCAGGATCTGCGAGACGTTCAAGGGCGTGCCGCTGCTGGCGAACATGGTGCACGGCGGCGGCCGCACGCCGCTCCTCGACTTCCAGGAGCTGCAGCGCCTCGGCTACCGCATAGCCATCTACCCTGCCGCCGGCTTCCTCGCCATGGGCGCCGCGCTCGAGCAGGTCTATGGCGACCTGAAGGCGTGCAAGCCCAATTCAGCCGCGCTCTACGACTTCAAGAAGTTCAGCGAGCTGATGGGCTTCGACTGGGTGGCCGAGTTCGACCGGCGCTGGCGCGATGACTAGCATCGGCCTCATCGTCCCGCTGACCAATACGGTCAACGAGGCCGAGTGGCGGCGCATGGCGCCGGGCCTGCGCTTCCCGCTCGTGCGTATGGCGCTCCACCCTCACGGCGACCCGAAGCTCTTCGACGATTTACGGCAATGCATCACGGAGCTCCTCCCCAGTAAACCTGACGTGATCGCCTACGCGTGCACCGCGGGCTCCATGGTCCAGCCGCTCGACTCGCTCGGCCAGTTCATCGAGAAGACATCCGGCATCAAGGGCATCGCCACCGCGCCGGCGCTGGTCCATGCGTGCCGCGCGATGGGGCTGAAGCGCGTCTCGCTGGCCACTCCCTACCACGATGCGCTCAACGAGCACGAAAAGCATTTCCTGGCCGACAACGGCATCGAAGTGGTGAGCATGAAGGGACTCGGCATCGGCGCCGGCGGCGCGCACGAGTACGTCCGCATCGCGAAGGTGCCCCCGGAGGACGTCTACGCCCATTGCCGTTCGGTGGACGTCAGGGAGGCCGACGGCATGATCATCAGCTGCACCGACTTCCGCACGCAGGAGATCCTGCCGCGCCT
>DASSPL010000079.1:0-27905 GCA_035699685.1 Burkholderiales bacterium
GCCTTGATCTCGTCGGTGATGTGCGGGATCACCTGGACGGTGCCGCCGAGGTAGTCGCCGCGGCGCTCCTTCTTGATCACCGACTCGTAGATCTGGCCGGTGGTGAAGTTGTTCCAGCGGCGCATCTTCGAGCTCTGGAACCGCTCGTAGTGCCCCAAATCCAGGTCGGTCTCGGCTCCGTCCTCGGTCACGAACACCTCGCCGTGCTGGAACGGCGACATCGTCCCGGGATCGACGTTGATGTACGGGTCCAGCTTGATGTTGGTGACGCGGATGCTGCGCGATTCGAGGATCGCGGCGAGGGATGCGGCAGCGATTCCCTTGCCAAGGGAGGAGACTACACCGCCTGTTACGAAGACATACTTAGCCATTTACCCAGCGCGTGTAGGGATGGAGGATTCTACCGGAATGTCAGTCGCTGTCCATCCTTTAGTCGATGTTCACCCATTTTGTCTCCACCCAGTTGTCCGCGCGGTGAACCACGCGCACCTTGTCGCGCATCGCCCATGGAATCACCTGCCGGTGGAGCGGCACGTGGTGGATCTGGGCGTTGTGCTCGGCCAGCGCCTCGGCGACGATCTTCCTGCGCTTCTCCGCGTCCGGCTCGACACGCGCGGCATCGATCAACGCGTCTAGCTTCTTGTTCACGTAGCTGCCCCAGTTGTAGTCGCCCGCGCCCTTGTTGTCCGGGCTGTGCAGGACCGGCGTCAGCGTGGTCTGGGCGTCGGTGATCGCGCCGCCCCAGCCGAGCATGAACATGCTGGTGTCGCGCTTGGGCATGCGCGCGAAGTAGATCGCCCGCGGCTGGGCGTTGACGCGGACCTTGAGGCCCGCCTTGGCCAGCATGCCGGACACGGCGACGCAGATCGCCTCGTCGTTGATGTAGCGGTTGTTCGGGCAGTCTAGGGTGAAGCCGAAACCGTTGGGGTAGCCGGCCTCCGCCAGGAGCTGCTTCGCCCGGTTGAGGTCGTAGGGCAGGCGCTTTTCGGCCTCCGGCGTCGAGCCGAGCTCCGACGGCGTGATCCCCCCCGTGGGCCGGGACTGGCCGCGCATCGTCACCCGGTGCAGCGCGTCGATGTCGATCGCCCGGTAGATCGCCTCGCGCACCCGGCGGTCCTTGAACGGGTTTTTCCCTTTCACATCCGAGTACAGCAGCTCGTCGCGGTGCTGGTCGAAGCCGAAGAAGACGATGCGGTTCTCCACCCCGTCGACCACCTTGACGCCCTGCTGCTTCCTCAGCCGCGGCACGTCCTGCGGCGGCGGGTCGAGGACCATGTCGACGTTGCCGGAGATCAGCGCCGAGACGCGCGTCGCGTCGGACTTGATGGGCAGGTAGGTCACCTCGGTGACATTGCCCTCGGGCTTGCCCCACCAGTTGGGATTGCGCACCATGACCGTCTTCACGTCCGGCTCGCGCGACTTGAGCATGTAGGGGCCGGTGCCGTTGGCGTGGGTCGAGGCGTACGACTCCTCCTTCTTCGAGAAGTCGAGCGGCTTCTCCACCTTGTGCTTCTCGCACCAGGCCTTGCTCATGATCTGCACCAGCGTGGCGTGCTCGAGCATGATCGGGTTCGGCTCCGCCAGCTTGAACTCGATGGTCGCCTCGTCGACCTTGCGCGGCTTGCCCATCGCCGTGGCGTAGACGCGAATCTGCGAGCTCGGCTCGCTCGCCCTCTGCATCGAGAACACCACGTCGTCCGCGGTCATCGGCGTGCCGTCGTGGAAGCGCACGCCCTCGCGCAGCGTAAACCGCCAGGTCAGCGGGTCCACCTGCTTCCACTCGGTGGCGAGCACCGGCACGATCTGGAGCTTCGGCCCGCGGTTGACCAGCGTTTCGTACATCTGGCCGTTGATCGAGTTGGTCAGGAGCTCGTTCTGCGAGTGCGGGTCGATGGTCTGCGGGTCGCCCTGGCTCGCCCAGCGGAAGGGCTTGGCCTGCACGGCGCCGCACGCAAGCGCCAGCATAAGAATGAGGAGTCTCATGCTGCGAGATTACCTCAGTATCTGCGCCCGTCCTTGTGCGCCATGACTCGCCCGTCTTCCGTCTCCAGCAGGAAAAGGTCGTCGTCCGGATAGAACGCCGTATCGCCGGGCGCTTTCGAGCTCACTTCGAGGTAGCGCGCGGGCTTGCCGGAGCGGTTGACGAAATGGTGGCCGTCGCGGCTGCCGGCCGGATAGCCGGCGCACTGCCCCGCCTTCAGCGTCTGTTCGCCGTCGTTCGTGGCCAGGACGACCTCGCCCTCCAGCACGTAAACGAACTCGTCGTCCTGTGTGTGCCAGTGACGCAGTGCCGACTGCGCGCCGGGCGCCAGCGTGGTCAGGTTGACCCCGAGCTTCGTCAGGGCAAGCGCGGGGGCCAGCCGCCGCCGCGTGCGGCCGGCGACGCGCGAGCGGTAAGGCTCCGGATAGGTCGAGCCGCCCTTCTCTTCCAGGGTGGACGGGTCGAGCGCGGGAAGCTTAAGCATGCTGCATCTCCACGGCCTTCAGGGCCTCGGTGCGGATTTCCTCGGTGAGCTGCGCCTTGTAGGCGGAGAACTCGGCGGTGGTCTTCATCGTGTAATGGCGCGGATGCGGCAGGTCGATGCGCACGTCGGCCTTGATGCGGCCCGGCCGCGCCGACAGCACGGCGACGCGGTTCGCCATGAAGATGGCCTCGTCGATGTCGTGCGTGACGAAGAGCACCGTCTTGCGGTCGGCCTCCCAGATGCCGAGCAGCAGCTCCTGCATCAGCGCGCGCGTCTGGTTGTCGAGCGCGCCGAACGGCTCGTCCAGCAGCAGGATCTTCGGGTCGTTGGACAGCGCCCTCGCCAATGCGGTGCGTTGCTGCATGCCGCCCGAGAGCATCTTCGGGTAGTGGCGCTCGAAGCCGCGCAGCCCGACGCGGGCAATCAGCTCCTTCGCTCTTTCGGGAGTGGAGCGGGAACCGAACAGGATGTTCTCTTCCACGGTCAGCCAGGGGAAAAGGGTGTAGGACTGGAACACCATGCCGCGGTCGGGTCCCGGCCCGGTCACCGGCTGGCCGTCGAGCAGCACCCGCCCGGTGGTCGGCTTCTCGAGGCCGGCGACGATGCGAAGCAGCGTCGACTTGCCGCAGCCCGAGGGTCCCAGGATGGTGATGAAGTCGTTGTCGTCCACCGTGAGGTCGGTGCGCGTGAGCGCCTGCGTCGGCCGCCCGCCATGGACGCCGGGGAACTCGTGCGACACGCCTTCGACCGTCAGAAAGCCCATGGATAGAGCTTCTGGTTGGCCCACTTGAAGATGAGATCGGACACGAGACCGATGACGCCGATGCAGAAGATGCCGAAGATCATCTGCCCGGTGTCGAGCAGGCGCTGGCTGTCCATGATCATGTGGCCGATGCCGCTCTCGGCGCCCACCAGCTCGGCGACGATGACGTAGGTCCACGCCCAGCCGAGCACCAGGCGCAGCGTCTCGGCGATCTGGGGCGCGGCGCCGGGCAGCATCACGCGGCGCACGATGCCGCGAGAATCGGCGCCGAGCGTGTAGGCGGCCTCGATCAGGTCGCGCCGCGTCGAGCCGACGATCACCGCCACCATCAGGATGACCTGGAACACCGAGCCGATGAAGATGACCGAGAGCTTCTGCGCCTCGCCGACGCCGGCCCAGAGGATGAGCAGCGGGATGAATGCGGACGCCGGCAGGTAGCGCGCGAACGACACGAACGGCTCGAGGAACGCCTCGACCGGCTTGAATGCGCCCATCAGTATGCCGAGCGGCACGGCGATGATCGCGGCGAGGATGAACCCGCCGACGACGCGAAACACGGTGATGCCCACGTCCTTGATGAAGCCGAACTCGCTGAACAGCGTCACGCCGGTGCGCAGCGTGTAGAGCGGGTCCTTGAGGAACATGGCGTCGATCACGCCGCCGAACGTGACCGCCGCCCACAGGGCGAAGAACAGGACGAAGAACGACGCGCCCAGGATCACCCGGGCGCGCTGCGAGACCGGCTTTAGCGGCTCCAAAGCCGAAAAAGGGTGACAGTCACCATTTTTACTGGAAGCGCAGGTCGATCATCTCCGCCGCCTTCGGCTCCTTCTGGATCACGCGGTTGAACTTGAGCACGCGGATCGCGAAGTCGACGAACGGCTTGTGGTCCTTGGCGAAGTACTGCTTGTTCTGGTTGCGGTCCTGCCACTCGATGAAGGTCGCCGACTTGGCGAAGGCCTCGCCCGACTGCTTGAGCGTGCTGCCCATCATCTCGTAGGACTTCTGCGGCTCGCGCTTGATCATGTCGAGCGCCTCGAAGAAGCTGTCCACCGTCGCCTTGACGATCTTCGGGTGCTTGTCGATGAAGTCCTTCTTGAACACCAGCACGTCGACCACCACCGGGTATTCCTTCGACGTGACGAGGATCTTGCCGGCGTCCGGCTTGGCGCGCACCGTGGAGAGGTACGGTTCATAGGTCACCGCGGCATCGCCCTGCCCGGAGACGAAGGCCTGCGCGGCGGGCTGCGCGCCCATCGTCGAGCGGATCACGTCCTGAATCGACAGGCCGTTCTTCTCGAGGATGTACGACAGCATGAAATGCTGCACCGTGCCCGGGCCGTCGACGTTGATCGACTTGCCCTTCAGCTCCTTGATGGAGTTGATGTTGTTGCGCACCGCGAGGCCGTCGCCGCCGTTCGACTTGTCGATCAGAGCCACCTGCACGGTATTGATCCCCGCCGAGGTCCAGACGATGTGCTGGTCGACGGTGGTGGCGGCCGCGTTCAGCGCGCCGGAGGCGAGCGCGGCCGAGCGCTGCACCGGCGGGATGAAGCGGATTTCCATGTCGACGCCGTTCTTCTTGAAGATCCCGGCCAGCTCGGCGAGCTTGAGGGGCTGGAAGCCGAGCCAGCCGCTCATGCCGAGCACCACCTTCTCCTGCGCCTGCACACTGAAGGAAAGTCCTGCCGCGACCACCCAAGCGAGCCATTTCATGTTCGTCTCCCCACAAACGGATAAGTCATTCTAACTTGGCGCTAGCATGGCGCCATGAAGCAGATGCGTGTAGATCATGTAGGCAGCCTGCTCAGGCCGCCGGCGCTCAAGGAGGCCTTCCGCCGCTTCGCCACCGAGAAGATTTCCGGCGACGAGCTGCGCGCGATCCAGGACCAGGCCATCCGCGAAGTGGTGCAGCAGCAGGAGGCGCGCGGCCTGCCGGTGGTGAGCGACGGCGAATACCGGCGCCTCAACTGGCAGGTGAGCTTCTCCGAGGTCGCCGGCTGGGACATGTGGCGCACCTCGTGGGAGAACTTCCGCCGCCACCCCGACAACCGCTCGCCCGACGAGCAGCCCCTGACCAAGGGCCAGGACGCGGTGCTCTCCTTCCGCACGCCGGTCACGCAGCGCCTGGAGCTCGTGCGCAACTTCCCGCTCGAGGAGTTTCGCTTCGCCCAGTCGGTGGCGAAACGGCCCGTCAAGGCGATGATCATGGGGCCGGACCGCGTGGCGCAGATGACGGACATCACCGGCTCGCCTTACCGCACGCACCAGGAGTTCCTGGACGACGTCGTGCGCGTGCAGCGCGAGATGGTGAGCGCGCTGGTGGTCGCCGGCTGCAAGTACGTGCAGCTGGATGAGCCGAGCTACACCGGTTATGTCGACCCCGCGACCCTCGAGCGCATGCGCGCAAGCGGCGAGAACCCGCTGCAGCGCCTGGACCGGGCGATCGCCGCGGACAACGCCGTGATCGCCGGCATCGGCGCGACCTTCGGCCTGCACATCTGCCGCGGCAACCGCGCCAGCATGTGGCATCGCGAAGGCGGCTACGACGCCATCGCCGAGCGGCTGTTCAATGGCCTCAAGTTCGACCGCCTCCTGCTCGAATACGACACCGCGCGCGCCGGCACCTTCGAGCCGCTGCGCTTCGTGCCCAAGGGCGTCACCGTCGTCCTCGGACTCATCACGACCAAGACCGGCGAGGTGGAGACAGTGGACCAGCTCAGCCGCCGCATCGACGAGGCGTCGAGATACGTCCCGCTGGAGCAGCTCGCCCTCAGCCCGCAATGCGGCTTCGCTTCCGGCATCGCCGGCAACCTTCTCTCGGAGGCCGAGCAATGGCGCAAGCTGGACGTCATGCTCGAGGTCGCGCGGCGGGTGTGGCCATGATCGTCGTCCACCATCTGAACAACTCCCGCTCCCAGCGCATCGTCTGGCTGCTCGAGGAGCTCGCCGTGCCCTATCGCATCGAGCAGCACCGGCGCGACGCGAAGACCAACCTCGCGCCGCCTGCGCTGAAAGCGGTCCACCCGCTCGGCAAGGCGCCGGTCATCCAGGACGGCGAGCTCGTGGTCGCCGAGTCCGGGGCCATCGTCGAGTACCTCGTCGAGCGTTACGGCAAGGGACGGCTCGTGCCGGAGCGCGGCACGGCCGAGCACGCGCGCTACCTGCAGTGGATGCACTTCGCCGAGGGAACGCTGATGCTGCACCTCGTCGCCCGGATGTACCTCGGCCGCGTCACCGACGGGCCGCACCCGGTTCGCACGCGGGTCGACGGCATGGTCTCGGACGAGATCGATTTCGTCGAGCGCGAGCTTTCCCGCAGCGAGCACCTCGCCGGAGCGCAGTTCACTGCGGCGGACGTACAGATGATGTTCCCGCTGGAGTTCGCCGCTTTCTACGACCTCATCGCCGACCGTCATCCGCGCACGCGGCACTACGTGGCGCGGATGCAGGCGCGGCCGGCCTACCGCCGCGCCATCGACAAGGGCGGCGCCTACGCCTTCGAGCCGCAAAGCGCCGCCGGCGCCGCACCCTTTCCCAGGCCGACAAGATGATGATTCGCGCTCCCCGCGGCACTACCCTCTCCGCCCGCAGCTGGCTGACCGAGGCGCCGCTGCGCATGCTGATGAACAACCTCGACCCCGAGGTCGCCGAGCGGCCGGAGGACCTGGTGGTCTACGGCGGCATCGGCAAGGCGGCGCGCAACTGGGAGTGCTACGACGCGATCGTTTCCGCGCTGCGGCGGCTGGAGCTCGACCAGACGCTCCTCGTGCAGTCGGGCAAGCCGGTCGGCGTGTTCCGCACGCATCCCGACGCGCCGCGGGTGCTCATTGCCAACTCGAATCTCGTGCCGGCGTGGGCGAACTGGGATCACTTCAACGAGCTCGACCGCAAGGGCCTGATGATGTACGGCCAGATGACCGCCGGCTCGTGGATCTACATCGGCAGCCAGGGCATCGTGCAGGGCACCTACGAGACCTTCGCCGAGGCCGGCCGCCAGCATTGCGGCGGCGACTGGTCCGGCAAATGGATCCTGACCGCCGGCCTCGGCGGCATGGGCGGCGCCCAGCCGCTCGCCGCGACCATGAACGGCGCCTCGATGCTCGCCATCGAGTGCGACCCTTCGCGCATCGACATGCGCCTGAAGACGCGCTACCTGGATCACCGGGCAAACACCGTCGACGAGGCCGTCGCGCTCCTGAAGAACGCAACGAAGCCCATTTCCGTCGGCTTGGTCGGCAACGCGGCTGAGCTGCTCCCCCAGCTGCTCAAGATCGCGCAGACGTCGCAGTTCCGTCCCTCGCTCGTTACCGACCAGACTTCGGCGCACGACCCGGCCAACGGCTACCTGCCGGAGCACTGGTCGCTCGAGAGGTGGAAAGACTTGCGCAAGCGCGAACCGGAGGAAGTGGCCCTCTCCGCGCGAGAATCGATCGCCCGGCATGTGCGCACCATCCTCGGCTTCAAGGCGATGGGCATCGCCTGCGTCGACTACGGCAACAACATCCGCCAGGAGGCGAAGAACGCCGGCCTGAAGAACGCCTTCGACTATCCCGGCTTCGTGCCGGCCTACGTGCGCCCGCTCTTTTGCGAAGGCAAGGGACCGTTCCGCTGGGTCGCGCTGTCCGGAGACCCCGAGGACATCCGGCGCACCGACGAAAAGGTGCGCGCGCTCTTCCCCGAGGACAAGGCGCTGCAGCGCTGGCTCGATCTCGCTTCCGAGAAGATCAAGTTCCAGGGGCTGCCGGCGCGCATCTGCTGGCTGGGACTCGGCCAGCGCCACAAGGCGGGGCTCGCATTCAACGAGATGGTCCGCAGCGGCGAGGTGAAGGCGCCGATCGTCATCGGCCGCGACCACCTCGACGCCGGCTCGGTGGCGAGCCCGAACCGCGAGACCGAGGCCATGCGGGACGGCTCGGACGCCGTTTCCGACTGGGCGCTGCTGAATGCGCTGCTGAACTGCGCGAGCGGCGCCACGTGGGTCTCGCTCCATCATGGCGGCGGCGTCGGCATGGGCTACTCGCAGCACGCCGGCATGGTGATCGTGTGCGACGGCACCGACGCGGCAGCGAAGCGGCTCGAGCGCGTGCTGTGGAACGACCCGGCGAGCGGCGTGATGCGCCACGCCGACGCGGGCTACGAGGCGGCCATGGCCTGCGCGCGCGAGCAAGGCCTCGATCTGCCGATGGCGAAGTGATCCGCCTCGGCGCCGCGCGTCTTACGCTGAGGGAGCTGCGGGCCGTCGCCCGCGACGCGGTGCCGCTCGAGCTCGATGCCGCAGCCGTGGGAAAAGTGGCGGCGAGCCAGGCCGCCGTCGACCGCATCCTGGCTTCGGGCAAGCCGGCCTATGGGATCAACACCGGGTTCGGCCGCCTCGCGCAGACGCGGATCGCTCACGACGAGCTGGAGGAGCTGCAGCGCAATATCGTGCTGTCGCACGCCGCCGGCACCGGGCCGATGCTCGACGACGCGACGGTACGGCTGACGCTCGCGCTGAAGATCGAAAGCCTCGCGCGCGGCTACTCCGGCGTGCGGCCGGTGCTCATCGAGCGGCTGCTCCAGCTCTACAACGAGCGCCTCTATCCGCGCATCCCGGCGAAAGGCTCGGTAGGCGCCTCGGGCGACCTCGCGCCCCTCGCCCACCTTTCGCTCGCGCTGCTCGGCATCGGCGAGGTGCGCGTGCGCCAGCCGATCCAGCTCGCGCCCAAGGAGGGCCTCGCGCTGCTGAACGGCACGCAGGTGTCGACGGCGCTCGCCCTGCGTGGCTTGTTTGCGGCGGAAGACGTATTCGCGGCCGCAGTCGCCGCGGGCGCCCTTTCCGTCGACGCGGCGGCCGGCAGCGATACGCCATTCGATGCGCGGATCCATGAGCTGCGCGGCCAGCCCGGCCAGCGCGATGTCGCCCAGCGCTATCTCGCGCTGCTGACGGAGAGCGAGATCCGCAAGTCCCACCTGGAGAACGACCCGAGGGTGCAAGACCCCTACAGCCTGCGCTGCCAGCCGCAGGTGATGGGCGCCTGCCTGGAGCAGATGCGCTACGCCGCCGGCGTGCTGGAGCGGGAGGCGGTGGCGGTGACGGACAACCCGCTCATCTTCGGTGACGAGATCCTCTCGGGCGGCAACTTCCACGCCGAGCCGGTGGCGCTGGCCGCGGACGCGCTGGCGGTGGCGATCGCGGAGATCGGCGCGCTGTCGGAGCGGCGCATCGCGCTGCTCATCGACCCGTCGCTCTCGGGCCTGCCGCCCTTCCTCGTCGAGCACGGCGGCGTGAATTCCGGATTCATGCTGGCGCAGGTCACCGCGGCGGCGCTGGCGAGCGAGAACAAGTCGCTCGCGCACCCGGCGAGCGTCGACAGCCTGCCGACCTCCGCCAACCAGGAAGACCACGTCAGCATGTCCACCTTCGCGGCGCGGCGGCTCTCCGACATGGCCGGCAACAGCGCCGGCATCGTCGCCATCGAATTGCTCGCCGCGGCGCAGGGCATCGATTTCCGCGCGCCGCTGCGCACCTCGGCCCGCCTGCAGGAGGTGCACGCGCTGGTGCGCTCGCGGGTCGCGTTCTACGACCACGACCGCTACTTCGCGCCCGACATCACCGCCATCCAGGGCCTGGTCGAGGCCGGCGCCTTCCACCGCTTCGCGAATCTGTTTCCTTCGGTGTGATGGACCTCTATCGTTACCGGGCCGGCTCGTCGCCGCTCATCGTCTCGATGCCGCACACCGGCACGCACGTCCCCGACTGGCTGTTGCCCCGCCTCAGCGCCGCGGCGCGGCCGCTGCCGGACACCGACTGGCACCTCGAGCGCCTGTACGACTTCGTCGATGATCTGGGCGCCTCGGTGCTCGTCGCCACCCATTCGCGCTATGTGGTCGACCTGAACCGGCCGCCGGACAACGCCAATCTCTATCCGGGGCGCGACACCACCGGCATCGTGCCGATGGACACGTTCCATAACGAGCCGCTGTACCTGCCGGGCTTCCCGCCGTCCGAGGAGGAGATGGCGCAGCGCATCGAGACCTACTGGAAGCCTTACCACCAGCGCCTGCAGCAGGCGATCGCCGAGACGAAGGCGAAGCACGGCTATGCGCTGCTATGGGACGCGCATTCGATTTTCTCGGTGCTGCCGCGCTTCTTCGAAGGCAGGCTCCCCGACCTCAACCTCGGTACCGCGGACGGGAAATCCTGCGCTCCCGGCATCGGCGAGGCGCTCCTCAAGTCGGTCGAGGGCTACCGCGCCGTGCTGAACGGCCGCTTCAAGGGGGGCTACATCACGCGCCGTTATGGTGATCCGGCCAACCGCGTCCATGCGGTGCAGCTGGAGCTCTCGGAAGCGACGTACATGAACGAGAAGGCGCCGTACCAGTTCAGGGAAGACCTGGCACGGCGCCTGCGTCCACAACTCAGGACGTTGCTGGAGCTATTTCTGCTGGCCGCTCACGGGTGAACGTCGAATGCATCGACCACCACGTAGGAGCCGTTGGTCGAGATGACCTCGACCATCAGCGTGTGCGGACCGGGTGTCAGGCCATCCGCCCGGAAGACGGTCTTCTGGTATCCCTCGACCGGGTAGCTCTCCTGCAGGCGGACCGTCTGCACCAAGGTGCCGTCGATATAGACGTTGGCCGTCCCGCCGGCGCTCGACTTTTCGCAGCCGATCCAGCTCACCGAGGTACCGGTAAAGCGGAAGGTCGCGGTCGAGCCTGCCACAGGGGAGGTGCGTGATGCCCCTCCGGTCCAGACCCTGGCGTTGTTGTCATGCCAGGTTCCGGCATAGGTGATCGCCGGGTCGCGTTGCTCGTAGCGCCTGCCGGGCGTCATCACTTCGAAGGCGTCCACCACCACCCTGGCCCCGGTCGCCGCAGGGTTGCTGCCGCCCGTCGCCGTGATGGTGATCCTGTGCTCCGTATCGGCAAGCCCGCTGATGGTGAAAGCCTCGGCCTGGTAGATCGCCGTCGGCGAATAAAGGTCGACCGTCACGGGCGCGCCGCCGTCGATCTGCACCGTGGCGATGCCGGCGTCCGGGCCGCGGTAGCCGACCCAGCTGATGCCCGTTCCGCGGAAGGGCAGCGTGACCGTCTCGCCCGCCGCCTGGGTCTCGTGCGCGGTGACCGGCAGGTCCGGCGGATTCGAGACGCCGTTGCCGCTCCAGGGCAACCCCGCCCCGGCCGATTTCGTCCACCCGGCGGTGTACTTGCCCCAGGGGTTCGCGTCGCGACCGGTGGGCATGATGCGGGGGTCGGTGTCCTGCAGACGCGATATCACGACGCCGGGGTCGACCTCGAAGGCATCCACGACGACGAGGTTGTTGGTGCCGGTCTCGCGCGCCGTCACCTCGATCGTCAGCGTGTGCTGGCCGGGGGCCAGGTCGTAGAGGGTGATGACCGTCGTGCGGGCCTCGTCGTACGGATTGGCATACAGCTCGACCGGGATCGGCGGGCCGCCGTCGATCCTGACGATGGGCCGTCCCATCGTCCTGCCGCGGCTGCCGATCCACCTGACCGAGGTCCCGGTGAACGTGAACGAGACCGTCGATCCGGGCACGTCCGATTGCACGGCTGTGCCTCCACTCCACTCAAGGAAGGAAGGGGCGCTCGTCCACGTGCCGCTCAGGCTGACCGCCGCATTGGACTCTTCTACCCGCACGCCGGCGCCCGCTACCGCGCCGCCGCTGCTGCCGACCGAGCTCGCGCCCGTGTTGCCGCCGTCGCCGCCGCCGCCGCAGGAAATAACCAGGCCCGCAAGCACCAAAGCTACATAACGCTTCATAGACAATCCTCTCGCACGCATGGGAGGAGAGTCTGGGACACCAACACTTCGCCCCGGCGCGCGCCATCTGCTCAAGATGGCCTACGAGCGCCGCGGATCGATCCAAAAAGCTAAGGGGGTGGTCCGGAGGGATTACGTGCTGGAGGGCCGAGCGCGCGCTTAGCGCCGCCGCACGGCCGCCAGCTCGCGCGCCCGAAGGTACATGTCCGCGGGAAGGACCTCTTGTCCGCGGAGCCAGCTGGACAGGAGGTCGACGGAGACGCCGAGCTTCCGGGCGAGCGGCGCTTCGCCGCCGCAATCCGCCAGGGCGCGCGACAGGGCATGCATTTGGGGCGAAGGTTTGACCATAGCCTGCATGTTCGCCCAACGCGCCGGCCTGCTCCGTCCGGTAGCGTACATGGACCGCTGGCCGCTGGCGGACAGACGCGCGGCGTGCGCCGTCGCATGCTGGGTCGACCAAGGAGAGACACCCATGTCCATGTTGATTCGTTCAGCGATCGCTGTCGCCGCCCTCGCGGCACTCACCACCGCATGCGCCCCGCCCCAGACGGCGAAGGGACCGACAGTGAATGACAAGGTCTATGCCGTCACGCCGGATGCGCTCACCGTCAAGGGGAGCGTGCTGAGCGGCGCGCTTACTGAAATGAAGGTGGTGGAGCGCGTCGAGGACGGCTCGGGCCGCGTGGACCAGCCGGCGCGGCTCACCGGCAAGCTCGTGCTGACCAACGTCTCGAAGGACCAGAGCCTGCGCCTGCTCGGCGGCAAGCTGCTCTACATCGACACGCAGGGCAAACCGATCCCGCTCGAGGACAAGCGTACCGAGCCGACGCTGAAGGCATCCAATTCCTACGGCAGCCAGGACCGGCTCGATCCGGGCCAGGACGCGACCCAGTCGGTCGAAGCCGACTTCCCGGCTGAAGCCCTGAAGACAAAGCGCCTGAAGGAGATCCGCCTCGAGCTGCTCTACATCCCGTCGGCGTACGTGCAGGAAACGATGAACTTCGGCGTCTCGATCGCCCAGGCCAAGCCCTAGGCACTGCCTCCGAGTACCCGGCCCACGCAGGGGTTGGCGCCTATCGCATAGGCCAGCTCGGCCGGGGATTCGATCTGCCAGAGCGCGAAGTCGGCGGCCTTGCCCGGCTCGAGCGTACCGTGCGTCGCCTGCATCCCGAGCGCACGGGCGCCGTTGAGGGTGAAGCCGGCCAGGGCCTCCTCCGGAGTCATGCGGAACAGCGTGCACGCCATGTTCATGGCGAGCAACACCGAGGTCAGCGGCGAGGAGCCGGGATTGTTGTCCGTCGCCAGCGCAATCGGAACCTTGTGCCGCCGCAGCGCATCGATGGGCGGCAGGCGCGTCTCGCGCAGGAAGTAGAAGGCGCCAGGCAGCAGCACCGCCACCGTGCCGGCCCGTGCCATCGCTTCGATGCCCTGCGCGCTGGTGTGCTCCAGGTGGTCCGCCGAGAGCGCCCCGTGCTTCGCGGCGAGCGCCGCGCCGCCGAGGTCGGAGAGCTGGTCGGCGTGCAGCTTCACCGGCAAGCCGAGCCGCTTCGCTGACTGGAAGACCCGCTCCGTCTGCGCCGGCGTGAAGGCGATGCGCTCGCAGAAGACGTCCACCGCGTCCACGAGCCTCTCCTTCGCCGCGGCGGGGAGCACCTCGTCGCAGACGAGGTCGATGTAGGCATCGGCGCGCCCCTTGTACTCCTCGGGCAGCGCGTGCGCACCCAGGAACGTGGTCTTCACGGTGATGCCCTCCAGCCTGCGCGCCACGCGCAGCATCTTGAGCTCCGTGTCACGGTCGAGGCCGTAGCCCGACTTCACCTCGATCACCGCCGCGCCTTCACGTACCCAACTCTCCAGCCGCTTGCTCGACTGCGCGAGGAGTTCGGATTCGGAGGCGGCGCGGGTCGCGCGCACGGTGGACACGATGCCGCCGCCTGCCCTGGCGATCTCTTCGTAAGTCGCGCCCTTCAGGCGCTGCTCGAACTCCTGCGCGCGGTTGCCGGCATGGACCAGGTGCGTGTGGCAGTCGACGAATGCGGGAAGGATCCAGGCGCCGCGCGCGTCGTGCTCCTCGCGCGCCTCGCCGGTCCAGCGGGTGCCGATCCAGGAGATGCGACCGCCGGTGACCGCCAGGGCGCCGTTGCGGATGACGCCATAGCCGTCGACCATGGTGGCGAGGTTGGCGTTCAGCCAGACGGCGTCGTGCATCTGGCTATGATAGCGGCGTGCAAAAGTATTTCGCTCGCGATGCGCTGCTGCCGGCCGGATGGGCGCGCGACGTGCGCATCAGCGTCGAAGGCGGCGACATCGTCGCCGTCGAGCCCGGCAGCTCGGGCGGAGACGCGCTGCATGGGGCCGTGCTGCCGGGCATGGCGAACCTGCATTCGCACGCCTTCCAGCGCGGCATGGCGGGGATGGCCGAGGTGCGAGGACAAAGTGGAAACAGCGCGGACGACGATTTCTGGACCTGGCGTGAGCTCATGTACCGCTTCGTCGAGCGCGTGACGCCGGAGCAGGCGCAGGCCATCGCGCTGCATCTCTATATAGAGATGCTGAAGCACGGCTATACCGCCGTGGCCGAGTTCAACTACCTGAATAGTCCCGAGGGCATGCTGGATGCGCACCTCGACGCGGCGCGCGCCGCCGGCATCGCCATCACCGCCCTGCCCTCGCTTTATCGCTGGTCCGGGTTCGGCCAGCAGCCGCTCAAGCCGCGGCAGAAGCGCTTCGATTCCGATGTGCGCAGCATCGTCGATGCGTTCCGGTCGGTGCCGAGGACGCAGGACGAGCGTGCCGGCGTGGCTCCGCATTCGCTGCGGGCCGTGGATCCCGGCGCGCTGCGCGAGCTCGTGGCGGAGGCCGGGGACGCGCCGATCCATATCCACGCGGCGGAGCAGACGAAGGAAGTCGAGGATTGCCGCCGGGCGCTGGGCCAGCGGCCGGTGGAATGGCTGCTGTCGAGCTTCGCGGTCGACGAGCGCTGGTGCATCGTGCATGCCACGCACATGGTGGACGAGGAGACGCGCGGGCTCGCGCGGAGCGGCGCGGTGGCGGGCCTTTGCCCGACGACCGAGGGCAACCTCGGCGACGGCATCTTTCCGCTGCTCGAGTACCGCGCAGCCGGCGGCCGCTACGGCATCGGCGGCGACAGCCACGTGTCGCGCGATCCGGCCGAGGAGCTGCGCCTGCTCGAGTATGTGCAGCGCCTCACTGCGCGCAAGCGCAACCTGGTGGTCGGCAAGTCGCCCGCGGTCGGCACGACGCTATGGCTGGAGGCGGCGGCCGGCGGCGCCCAGGCGATGGGGCGGGCAATGGGAGCCATCGCTCCCGGCAAACGCGCCGACCTGGTCGTCATCGACACCGAGCAGCGCGGCGACGGCGCGGCCAACGAACTCATCTTTTCCGGCACCCGCGGACTCGTGCGCGACGTGATGGTCGGCGGCGAGTGGGTGGTGCGCGAGCGCCGGCACGGGAGCGAGGAAGCGGCTGCGGAAAGCTACCGGCGGGCGGTCAAGGCCCTAGTCGCGTAGCTCGGCGCGGTTCTTGAACTGGTCGAGCGCCTCGGGGTTGGCGAGCGCCTCGAGGTTCTTCACCGCGCGGCCGTGCACCACGTCGCGCACCGCGAGCTCGACGATCTTGCCGCTGCGCGTGCGCGGGATGTCCATGACCTGCACGACCTTGGCCGGCACGTGGCGCGGCGTGGTGTTGTCGCGGATGCGCCGCTTGATCGCGGTGGTCAGCGCCTCGTCGAGCTTGAGGCCTTCGCGCAGCTTGACGAACAGCACGACCCGCACGTCCCCCTCCCAATCCTGGCCGATGACCAGCGACTCGACCACTTCCTCGATCTGCTCCACCTGGCGATAGATCTCGGCGGTGCCGATGCGCACGCCGCCCGGATTGAGCACGGCGTCGGAGCGCCCGTAGATGATCATGCCGCCATGCGCCGTGACCTCGCACCAGTCGCCGTGGCGCCAGACGTTCGGGTATTTCTCGAAGTAGGCCGCCCGGTACCGGGCGCCGTCGGGATCGTTCCAGAAGCCGAGCGGCATGGAAGGGAACGGCTTGGTGCACACCAGCTCGCCTTTCTCGCCGGCGACCGATTTCCCCTGCTCGTCGAAAACCTCCACCGCCATGCCGAGGCCCTTTGCCTGGATCTCGCCGCGCCAGACCGGGCCGGCGGGGTTGCCGAGGACGAAGCACGAGACGATGTCCGTGCCGCCCGAGATCGAGGACAGGCAGACGTCCTTCTTGACGTTTTCGTAGACGTAGTCGAAGCCCTCGGGCAGGAGCGGCGAGCCGGTGGACAGCACGGCGCGCAGCTTCTTGAGCTGATGCGTCTCCATCGGCTTCAACCCGGTCTTGGCCAGCGCATCGATGAACTTCGCCGAGGTGCCGAAGTGCGTCATGCGCTCGGCATCGGCATAGTCGAACAGCAGGCGCCCGCGGTTGACGAATGGCGAGCCGTCGTAGAGCAGCAGCGTCGCCTCCGAAGCGAGCCCGCTCACCAGCCAGTTCCACATCATCCAGCCGAGCGTGGTGAAGTAGAACAGCCGGTCGCCCGCGCGCACGTCGCTTTGCAGGCGGTGCTCCTTGAGGTGCTGCAGGAGCGTGCCGCCGACGCCGTGGACGATGCACTTCGGCGCCCCGGTGGTACCGGAGGAATAAAGGATGTAGAGCGGGTCGTTGAAGCCCACCTGCTGGAACTTGATCTCGGCCGGGTCGAAAGGCTCGAGAAAGTCATAGAGCGTGGTGCCGGCGGTGGCGGTCTGGCCGATGTAGTCGACGACGATGCATTCCTCGACGCTCGGCAGCCGGTCGAGCACCTGGCTCGTCTTCTCCTGGCAGTCGAATTCCTTGCCGCCGTAGATGTAGCCGTCGGTGCAGAACAGCACCTTGGGCTCGATCTGGCCGAAGCGGTCGAGCACGCCCTGCACGCCGAAGTCCGGCGAGCAGCTCGACCAGACGGCGCCGAGGCTCGCGGTGGCCAGCATGGCGGCGGTGGCTTCCGGCAGGTTGGGCAGGTAGCCGGCGACGCGATCGCCCTTCTGCACGCCGAGATCGGCGAGCGCCTGCGCCATGCGGGAGACGAGCGCGTGCAGCTGGCGGTAGCTCATGCGCCGCTTGATGCGGTCCTCGCCCCAGAACACGATCGCCTCGGCGCCGTCGCGCCGTCGCAGCAGGTTCTGCGCGAAGTTGAGCCTCGCCTGCGGGAACCATTGCGCGCCCGGCATGCGCTCGCCATCGACGAGCACCTGGCCGCCCTTCTCGCCGATCACGCCGCAGAAGTCCCACAGCCTGCTCCAGAACTCCGGCGCGTGCGCCACCGACCACGCGTGCAGCTCGGCATAGCTCGTCTTGCCCACCTCCTTCATGAAGCGCGCGAGATGGGTCTCGGCGATGCGCTCGGGAGAGGGGGTCCAGAGGGGCGCGGTCATTGCAGTCTCTGCCTTATTCCGTCGGGGATGCGCACCGCCTTCTGCCGCTGCATGTCGATGAAAACCACCATCGCGGCGCCGTCGGCGTAGAGCTCGCCGTCGATCAGCATCTCGTAGTGCGTGGCGACGCTCGAGCCGCCGGGCGGATCGGTGTACACCCTGATCTCGACCGTGCCGGGATAGGTCATGGCGCGCTTGAAGTTGCACGAAGCGTTGGCGATGACGATGCCGGTCGACTTCCACGCCTCGGCCTGCGGCAGCAGCGTGTCGAACCAGCTGATGCGCGCCTGCTCCATGTAGCGGAAGTACACCGTGTTGTTGACGTGGCCCATCGCGTCCATGTCGCCCCAGCGGATGGGAATCCGCTCCGTGTGCACCAGCTTGCGTCGGGGCAAGGCCATGAGGGCGCCGATTATAATTCGCGCATGCCGCGCGAATCGATGCACTACGACGTCGTCATCGTCGGCGCCGGGCCGGCCGGACTCGCCGCCGCCATCCGCGCGAAGCAGATCGCGCCCGACGTTTCGGTCTGCGTCCTCGAGAAAGGCTCCGAGGTCGGCGCGCACATCCTCTCCGGCGCGGTGATGGATCCGCGCGCGCTCGCCGAGCTGTTCCCCGACTGGAAGGAAAAGGGCGCGCCGCTGAATACCCCGGTGACCCGCGACCGGTTCCTGTTCCTGCGCGAAAAGAGCCATACGGAGACGCCCGCTTTCCTCCTGCCGGCGTGCTTCCAGAACCACGGCAACTACGTGGTGAGCCTCGGCAACGTCACGCGCTGGCTCGGCCAGCAGGCCGAGGCGCTGGGCGTGGAGATCTTCCCGGGCTTCGCCGCGAACGAGATCCTCTACGACGGCGACAAGGTCAGGGGCGTCGCCACCGGCGACATGGGCATCAGCAAGAAAGGCGAGAAGACCGACGCCTACCAGCCGGGCGTCGAGCTGCACGGCAAATACACGCTCTTCGCCGAGGGCTGCCGCGGCCAGCTCGGACGCCAGCTGGAGGAACGCTTCAAGCTAAGACAATCGCCCCAGGTCTACGGCATCGGCTTGAAGGAGCTCTGGGACGTCAAGCCGGAAAAGCATTCCCCCGGGCTCGTGATGCACACCGCGGGCTGGCCGCTCGGCTCGGACACCTATGGCGGGTCGTTCCTTTACCACCAGGAGAACAACCAGATCGCGGTCGGCTTCGTCGTCGGCCTCGGCTACTCCAACCCGTACCTGTCGCCCTACGAGGAATTCCAGCGCTTCAAGACCCACCCGGCGATCCGCGATTTCTTCGCCGGCGGCAAGCGGGTGGCCTACGGTGCGCGCGCCATCGCCGCGGGCGGGCTGCAGTCCCTGCCCAGGCTGGTTTTCCCGGGCGGGGCGCTGGTCGGCGACGACGCCGGGTTCCTCAACGCCTCGCGCATCAAGGGGAGCCACACCGCGATCAAGTCCGGCATGCTCGCCGCCGAGGCGGCGGTCGAGGCGCTGAAGGCCGGGCGTGCCGGCGACCTGCTCGACGACTACCCCAAATCGTTTAAAGAGAGCTGGCTCTACGAGGAGCTGCACAAGGCGCGCAACTTCAAGCCGTGGATGTCGAAGGGGCTGTACTGGGGAACGCTGATGGTCGGCATCGACCAGGTGGTATTGCGCGGCAAGGCGCCCTGGACGCTGGGCCACGCGCACGCCGACCACGAGACGCTCAGGCCGAAATCGGAAGCGACGCCGATCCAGTACCCGAAGCCCGACGGCGTCCTGACTTTCGACCGGCTGACCGATCTCTCCTTCTCGAACACCAACCACAGCGAGGACCAGCCGCCGCACCTCACGCTCAAGGACCCGGCGGTCCCGGTGACGGTGAACCTGGAGAAGTATGCCGGCCCCGAGCAGCGCTACTGCCCGGCGGGGGTCTACGAGTTCGTCGACGTGGACACGAAGCCGCGCCTGCAGATCAACGCGCAGAACTGCGTGCACTGCAAGACGTGCGACATCAAGGATCCGCTGCAGAACATCGTCTGGGTCGCGCCGGAGGGCGGCGGCGGCCCGAACTACCCCAACATGTGAGCGGTGGTCCGCGCGTTGCGGATGAAGTCGAGCGCGCGCGCGACGACGGTGCTGGGCGTCTCGACCTCTCCCTCGATCCAGCTGCCGAGCTGCTTCGACGGCACGCGCAGCTTGCGCGCAAGCACCCGGATGTTGCCGGCGATGTTCATGGCCTCGAGGAGCGTGTTCATGCTCCCATATTGAGCCGACGGCGGGCGCAGCGGGAGTCGGGCTTCCCTGAAAATGCCCGTCGGCTTCGGCGACGGGCGTTTCCCCTCACTCGGTCAGCTTGATGCCGGCCTGCTTGATCAGCTTGCCGAAGTAGTCGAGCTCGGAGCGCACCATCGCGGCGAAGTCCTCGGGCGTCGGCGTGACCGTCTCGTCCATGCCCATCTCGACCAGTTTGGCCTTGCTGTCAGTGGACTGCACGGCGCGGGCGACCTCCGCGTGCAGCTTCTTGATCATCGGCGCCGGCATACCCCCCGGCCCGAAAAGGCCGTACCACGTGCGCAGGCGGTACTCGGGCAGCCCGGCTTCCGCGGTCGTCGGCACGCTGGGGAACTCCGCATGGCGCTTGGGAGCGGTGATGGCGAGCGCCTTGAGCTTGCCCTGCTTCACGTACGCGGCGGTCGTCGGCAAGGTCTCGAAGCCGACCTGCACCCGGCCGGAAAGCAGGTCCGGCATCGAGTGGCCGGCGCTCTTGTACGGGATGTGGACGAGGTCCGCGATTCCGGTCTGCAGGCGGAACATCTCGCCGCCCAGGTGGGTCGAGGTCCCGGTGCCGGCCGACGGATAGCTGATCCTGCCGGGATTGGCCTTGGCGTAGGCGATCAGCTCGCGGACGCTGTTCACCTCGAGCGACGGCGGCACGAGGATGAAGTGCGGCACGGAGGCCACCAGGTTGATCGGCGTCAGGTCCTTCAGCGGGTCGTAGCCGAGGTTCGGCACGAGGTGCGGCTGTATCGTGTTGAGCGACATCACCCCCATCATCAGCGTGTAGCCGTCGGGCGCCGACTTGGCCACGGCCTGCGCACCGACGATGCCGCTGTTGCCGGGGCGGTTCTCGACCACCACCGACTGGCCAAGGTGCACCGACATGCGCGTGGCGACCACGCGGGCCATGATGTCCGTGCCGCCGCCCGGCGCGAAGCCGACGATCATGCGGATCGGCTTGTTGGGGTAGTCGCCCTGGGCGGATGCCGGGAGTGCGAGCAGCGCGCAGAGCGCGATCAGGATTCTTTTCATGCCTTGCCTATCTTGTCGTGCAGGAATGCGCGCAGCGCCCGATGGTACTCATGCGGATGCTCGAACATCGGCTTGTGGCCGCATTTCTCGAACGTGACGAGCTTCGCCCGCGGCATCTGCCGCACCGCATCGACCGCGCTCGAATAGGCGGCGCCGGGGTCTTCGAGGCCCCACACCACGAGGGTGTCGACGTCGAATTCCTTGAGGCGCTGGCGGATCTGCCATGGCCGGGACTGCTCGATCTTCATCAGCCCCTCCAGCCCCTGCGCCCAGGACTTCCTCATCCAGGGCTGGGCATAGGCCGTCGCCATGGTGAGGAGCGCCTCTTCCAGCACCGTGGACGGGTCGTACACCTGCCGGGCCATGGCGCGGCGGCAGGCCTCCACCGAAGGCGCGTCCATCACCGGCCCGAAAGTGTCCAGCACCTTGCGGTAGGACGCGAGCAGCGCCGCATCGTCGTTGAAGCAGCTCGCGCTGCCGTTGATGACCAGCCGGTCGACGCGATCCGGCATGTCGAAATAGAGCAGCGCGCCGATCAGCGCGCCGTAGGACGTGCCGTTCGGGCAGAAATGCCTGAGCCCCAGCTTGACCGCCAGCGCGCGCAGGTGCGCCACCGTCGCGCCCTGCGGCGGCACGGGGCCGGTTTCCATCGGATCGGTGAACCCCTGGCCGATCATGTCGGGCGCGATGACGTAGAAGTCCTCGCCCAGCTCGTCGATGTTGCGGCACCAGACGTCGGCGGTGCCGCCGTAGCCGTGCAGCAGCATGAGCGGATACGCCTTCTCGCTTCCGGCGAACAGGCAGCGGGTGCGGATGCCGCCGACGTCGATGAAGCGCACCTTCATGGCGCGAGCGCCTGCTCGAGCCGCGCGAGCTCCGCCGGACCCACCAGCACGCCGTCGCGCACGATCGGTTTTCCGTCGATCCACAGCGACTGCGACAGCACCACGGCGTCGGGGTGGTTCTCGCCGCCGCCGGGCAGCCACCACGGGATGCCGAGCCCGACGGCGTTGTTGCCCCTCACGCGGATGTCCTCCATGAACGACTCGCCGGTGAGGCGCGCCGCCGGGTGGAAGCCGATCGAGAAATGGATCACCGAGCCGAACTCGCCGCCGCCGGCGCGCTTCAGCGCGCGCTCCATGACGCTGCGGCTGCCCGCGCCGCCTGAAATCTCTCGCACGCGGCCGTCGACCTTGAGGCGAAACGGCTCGAGCAGCCGCTCCATGTATTCGTGGAAGGCGCCCTGCACGACCAGCTCGCCGCGCACCGATTCGATCTCGGGGTAGATCACGGCCGAGCCGGGCGGCGTGTACGTGCCCGGCTGGTCGGTGCGGCGCAGCTTGCGGGTGACGGTCTTGCCGATGGTGAAGCGCACATCGGTGCCCGCCGGGCACGTCACGCGGCACTCCTTGCCCAGCGAGCCGGCGACCAGCGTGTCCAGCGCCTGCTGCAGGGCGAACAGGCGATCGAAGTCGACGCCGCCGAACAGGCGCTGGATGCCGCCGGCGCCGAGGTCGGCGACGAGGAGCGAGCGCACGCGCTTGGTCTTCATCGCCTCGTCGTGGGCATGCGAGCCGCCCATGTAGGGGAAGGTGAGGTCGAGCCAGACGTCGCAGCTCTTCACCGCCGCGGCGAGCGGCTCGCAGACGTAGGGGTCGGCCAGGCTGCCTTGGTAGGGCAGCTGCGGCGTCACGAAGATGCCGGCCCGGGCGCCCTGCACCCGCGCGGCGTTCAGCAGCGACCGGACGGCCGCCGGGTCGGTGGCCGTATCGGCGCTGATCAGCACCTGCTCGCCGGCGCGCACGCACATGAAGTCGCGCACCAGCAGGTCGGCCGCGATGGCCAGGGCGGATTCGTCGCAGGGACGCTGCATCAGCGTGTATTTCTATAGAATACAAAATCTTCCAGAAGAATCCGAGTGTAGGGAAGGCGACGATGAATAACAAGGCAACCGCGAAGTCCTCCGGGGTGCGCGCGCTGAGCTCGGTGCTGAAGAGCCTTGCCGTGCTGGATGCGCTGACGCGCTCGAACCGCCCGCTGCGCCTGATGGAGCTCGCCCAGGCGCTCGGCGAGAGCCGCGCCACCACCTACCAGCGGCTGCTCACGCTGACCGAGGGCGGCTGGGTCGAGCAGACCGGCGAGGGAGCCTATCGCCTGTCGCTGCAGGCGGCGCGCGCCGGCAACGCGGCGCTCGAGCAGGCCAACCTCGGCGAGCGCTCCACCGAGGTGCTGCAGCAGCTCGTGCTCGAGACGCGCGAGACCGCGTCCCTCGCCGCGCTGGCCGGCGTGCAGGCGCAGCTCATCAAGCGCGTCGAGGCCGAAGTGGTGGTGCGCGCCCAGGTGCAGGTCGGCACCCTGCTGTCGCTCGACCAGAGCGCCTCGGGCCGCGTGCTCACCGCATTCGCCACCCCGGCGCAGCGCGCACTGCTCGAGCGCAAGGGCGCCACCCTCGCCTCGGCCGCGCTGCTGCGCGAGGTCGCGCGCAGGGGCTACGCGGTGTCGAGCGGCAAGGACGTGCCCGGCCTGAAGTCGGTGGCGGCGCCGGTGTTCGACGCGAAAGGCACGTGCCTCTTCGCCCTGTCGCTGGTCGCGCCGACCGCGCGCTTCGACGAGGCGCGGCTCGCCCGCCCGGTGACGAGGAGCGCGGAGAAGCTGTCCGCCTTGCTCTCCGGCTAGCCGGACGTTATTCTTATAGAACACCACGTATTCCTATAGAAGACGCTGCGGAATGTCGGTCCTCGCCACGCTTGCCACGCCGATCCGGCGCGAGAAGGTCCGCGAGGCCGCGGCCTGGACGGCGGCCGACCTCGGCCACGACCCGAAATCGCGCCTGCTGCGGAAGCTGCAGCCGGCGGAGCTCGCCGCGCTGGAGGACTTCCTGCGCCGCGCCCGCGGCCGCTCCGCGTGGGACACGGCGGCGAAGGATGCCCCCGGGCTCGAGGGGCTGGCAGAGGACGTGCGCGTGGCGCTGCGCGACGGGCTGGGCATGATCGTCGTGCAGGGCATCGACCGCACGCGCCTCTCGAAGGAGGACGCCGAGCGCGTCCTGTGGGTGATCGGCTCGTTCCTCGGCGAGGCGACCATGCAGAACCCGCGCGGCGACCGCATCACGCACGTCAAGCACGACAAGGACGTGCCCATGGGACGCGGCTATCGCAGCACGGCGGAGCTCTCGCCGCACACCGATGCGTACGCCGTCCTCGGCCTGATGTGCCTCGACCGCGCCGAGAGCGGCGGCGTGAGCCGCTCCTCGAGCGCGCTCGCCATCTATAACGAGATCCTCGCCTCGCGCCCCGAGCTGCTCGAGACGATGTACCGCGGCACGCGCTACGCGTCCTCCGACGCGCGCGGCACGAGCGTCGGGCCGACGGCCCGCAATGTGCCCGTGTTCTCCAACGTGGGGGGCAAGGTGAGCTGCTTTTTCTCGCGCCAGAACATGACCGAGGCCGCGCGCCAGCTCGGCGGGGAGCTCGATCCGGCGTTCGCGCAGGCGGCCGACTACTTCCAGTCCCTGGCGCTCGATCCGCGGTTCATGATCGAGTTCATGCTCGATCCGGGCGAGATCATGTTTGCCAACAACTACACCCTGCTCCACGCCCGCACCGAGTTCGAGGACTCCGAGCGCCATACCCGCGACCTGCTGCGCATCTGGCTGAACTGGGAAGGCATCCGCCCGGTGATCCCGGAGCTGCACCTGTTCGCCAGGATCTACAAGGACGTGTTCGCGCTGCAGCGCGCGAAGTAAGGCAAATTCCGGACAAAGGCATAACGCGGGCCGCCTTTTGCGAGGCGGCCTGAGAAATAGCGCACGGCCCGCATCCCGCGGTCATGCGATGCTGCCTGCCACATGAGCGCCGTGCGCCCGCTGCCGCGCAACAAGCGGCACCCGTCCGATTACCGGAACGACCAGGAGCACCTGGAGATCGCGCGCATCCTTTCCGAGCTGCCCGACAAGCACCCGGCGCGCATCGCCTACGCCTCGGGCGCGTGGGAGGGGGCCAATACCCTCAGCCTGATGCGCTTCCTCGTGAAGCGGATGGACCTGGTGGACCGGTTGCTCGAGGTGTACACCGCGCACGCCGGCGCGACGACGCACCGAGTGCCCCAGATCTAGATTCTCTCCAGCAGCCGGCGCAGCGTTTCGACCGCGACCGGCTTCACCAGGTGCTCGATGAAGCCGGCTTCGCGCGAGCGCCGGCGCGCGTCGTCGCCGTCCTGGCCGGTCACCGCCACGAACGGCACGCGCGCGAAGCCGGACTCCGCGCGCAGCCGCTCGACCACGTGATACCCGTCGACCCCCGGCATGCCGATGTCGAGCAGCACGAGCTGCGGATGGTTGAGGCGCGCGGCCTCGAGCGCGGCGTGGCCGTCGTGCGCCACCTGCACGTCGTGTCCCATCTGCTTGAGAAGGAGTCCCAGGCTCTGCGCCGCGTCGATGTTGTCGTCCACCACCAGGATGCGCCGGCGCGGGCTCGCGCGGTAGGTCGGCGGCGGCATGGACGGCTGGCGGTAGCGCTGCTCGTGCCGCATGCGCACGGTGTAGTTGCGCTCGGTGAAGCGCCGCGCGAGCGCGAGCTCCAGCGCGCGCGTCAGCACCTCGTTCGAGATGGTGGCGCCGTCGTCGACCACCGTGATGACGGCATCGCCGTCGTCCAGGCGCACGCTGAGCGAGAAATGGCCGCCTTCGTTCATGCCGGGACGACGCGCGGAATGCGCCGCGGCGCGGGCTCGACCCGCGCGTGCGCGAAGTTGACGCCGGCGCGCCGCAGCCGCTCGACCGCCGCGGCGAGGTCCGCGGCCGTGACCGCCAGGCGGGTGAACGAATGCAGGCGCGTCGCGCCCTGGATGAACGTGCCGCGCGCGAGATCTTCGTCGGAAAGCCGCGCCAGCGGCTCATGCTCGCCGCGCGCGCCGTAGATCGGCACGCAGGCCGACAGCGCGACCGCCACGACATCGAGCAGGCCGTCGCTCGCCTCGCCCCCGACCAGCGCGCGATAGGTCTTGGCGGCGGCGGTGGAAAGCGAAATGAAAGGCTCCGCGGTCACGACGGCGGCAGTGTAGCCACGCGTCGCGGCGAACGACAGTCGGCTGTCTTGAGAGATTGACGTCGCGCCGTCGCGACGTCGCGGTCGGATGGCCGTGACTTTGTCGAAGCCTTTCGACGCGCGTCGAAAGGCCGCTGCGGGAAAAGCTCACACCGCCGCGATGCGGCCGCGCAGGCCTCGCTCGGCCTCGGGGCCGAGCAACTCCTCGATATCGGCGGCGGGCAGCGGCCGGCTGACGTAATAGCCCTGGATCTGGTCGCAGCCCAGCTCCCGCAGCAGGCGCACCTGGCCGTCGTCCTCGACGCCTTCGGCGATCACCTTGAGGCCGAGGGTGTGCGCGAGCGAGACGATCATGGCCACGATGTTGCGCGGGTAGCCGGCCTCGCCCATGCGCACGACGAAGCTGCGGTCGATCTTCAGCGTGTCGACCGGCAGCCGCGCGAGATAGCTGAGCGAGCAGTACCCGGTGCCGAAATCGTCGACCGACACCTCGATGCCGGCGCGCCGCAGCGTCTGCAGCTTGCGGGTGCTCTCCTCGATGTCGTCGACCAGCACGCTCTCGGTGATCTCGACGTCGATCAGCGGCTCGCCTTCGGATTCACCGCGGCCGGCGATGGCCTCGAGCACCGAGTCGACGAAGTCGCGCTGGCGCAGCTGGATCGCCGAGACGTTGACGGCGACGCGCGGCACGTTGATGCCGAGCGACTGCCAGTGGCGGATGTCCTGCACCGCCTGGCGCAGCGCCCAGCGCCCGGCGGCGAGGATCATGCCGGTCTCCTCCAGCAGCCCGACGAACTTGGCCGGCGGCACCGCGCCAAGCTCGGGATCGTGCCAGCGGATGAGCGCCTCCAGCCCGGCGACCGCGCCCGTCTTGATGTCGATCTTCGGCTGGTAGTGCAGGCCGAGCCGGCCCTCCTCCAGCGCGCGGCGCAGCCGGTTCTCCATGGCGAGCGACTCGGCGACGCGGGCGTTCATCTCCGGCGCGTAGAAGAGATAGCGCTGGTTGGCGTCCTTCGCCTTGGACAGCGCCGTCTCGGCATTGGCGCAAAGCGACTCGGTCGATTCGCCGTCGGCCGGGAACACGGCGATGCCGGACTTGAGATTCACGCGCAGCTCGACGCCGTCGATGACGATCGGCTTGGCGAACGCCTGGTCGAGGCGCTCGATCAGCCAGTGCGTGGTGTCGCCCGGGCGGTCGAACGGCGCCACGGCGATGGCGAAATGGTCGGCGCCGATACGCGCCACCGTATCCTGCTCGCGCGCCGCCGCGCGCAGGCGCACGCCGATCGTGCGCAGCAGGTCGTCGCCCGCCTTGCGGCCGAAGGTCTCGTTCACCATGCGGAAGCGCTCGACGTCGACGAACACCGCCGCGGCGAACCGCTTCTCGCGCCGCGCGGCATTCAGCGCCTGCGTCATGCGGTCGGTGAACAGGCTCCGGTTCGGCAAGTCGGTGAGCGAGTCGTGGTAGGCGAGGTAATCCATCCGCGCCTTCTGCTCCAGGTGGTGCAGGGCGAACGACACGTCGCCGGCCAGCTCGCTCAGCAGCCGCATCTCCTCCTCGTCGAAGAAGTCGCGCACCGTGGCATAGAGCAGGAGCACGCCGCCCGGCTCCTCGTTGACGATGAGCGGCAGCGCCACGAACGAGCCGCTCTCGCTGTCGTTCCAGATGATCGGCTGCGTGCCCGGCCGCAGCCGCGCGAGCTCGCGCTCGGGATGGCCCTCGCCGGCGCGCGCGGCGAGCGTCAGGCGCCGGCTGGCGTCGGCGAGGCCGATGGCGGCGAGGCGAAAGCCGCCCTTGTCGATGGCGATGCGGCACGCCTCGTCGATCAGCGCCTGGCGGTCGTCGGCGCGCACGATGAGCGCGTTGATGCCCGAGAGCATGGCAAGCGTGCGGTTCAGGCGCTCGACCCGCCGCTGCTGCGCTTCCAGCGCGCCGGTCTTCTCGAGCAGCTGGTCGACCATCAGCCGCAGGTGCTCGCGGTCCAGGTCGTCGGTCGCGGCAGCCGGCGCGGCCGGCCGTGCGCCGAGCACCTTGTCCACGGCGCGCAGGATCACGTCGTTGTCCGACGGCTTGACCAGCACGTCGGCCACGCCGAGCGCCTGGGCGAGCTGCTTCGCGTCCTGGCTGCCGAAGTACGCGGTATAGAACACCACGCTGATG
>DASSPL010000080.1:0-5062 GCA_035699685.1 Burkholderiales bacterium
TCTCGTCGGTGCCGAACAGCGTGTCGTAGACCATGTACCCGTGGTTGCGGGCCATGAACTGCGTGGTCCAGATCGGGTCGAGGATGTTGAGGTTGGAGTGCGGCACCACGCGCAGCACCTTGTCCTGCGCGCTGACTGGGAAAACGACTAGGAACGCGAGGCAGCCGAGCAAGCGACGCATGCGAAAATCTCCCCGATCAAGGACGCGGAGCAGCGTAACACAGGGAAACGCACCGGCCATGGCTCGCATCGCAATCGGCGGCTTCCAGCACGAAACCAATACCTTTGCGCCGACACCGGCGGACTACGCGGCGTTCGAAGCCGGCGGCGGATGGCCGGGCGTCCAGTACGGGGACCCGATCTTCGCCGCCGTGGCGGGGGCGAACATTCCGGCCGCCGGCGCGATCACGGCGCTGCGCGGCCAGGGCCATGCGCTGGTCGGCACGGCGTGGGCGGCGGCGAGCCCGTCGGCCCACGTCACCAGCGACGCCTATGAGCGCATCGCCGGCCAGCTGCTGTCAAGGCTCAGGGACGCGCTGCCGGTGGACGGCGTCTATCTCGACCTGCACGGCGCGATGGTGGTCGAATCGTTCGACGACGGGGAAGGCGAGCTCCTGCGCCGCGTGCGCGAAGTCGTCGGGCCGCGCGTGCCGATCGCGGCGAGCCTCGACCTGCATGCCAATGTCACGCGCGCGATGGTGGAGCACGCCGATGCGCTGGTCGGCTATCGCACCTATCCCCACGTCGACATGGCCGAGACCGGCGCGCGCGCCGCGGGCCTTCTCGATCGCATGCTGAAGAGCGGGCAGCGCCTCCCCGGCGCCTTCCGCACCCTCGATTACCTGACCGGCATTCCGTCGCAGTGCTCGTTCATCGAGCCGTGCCGCACCATCTACCAGGAGCTGCAGGCCCTGGAGGCGAAGCACGGCGCCGTGCTGTCCTTCGCGCCGGGATTCCCGATGGCCGATTTCGCGGAGTGCGGCATGTCGGTGTTCGGCTATGGCTCTGCGAAAGCGGTCGAGGAGCTGCACCGCATCGTGGCCGACTCGGAGCGGCGCTTCGCGCTCGAGCTGCATTCCGCCGCCGACGCCGTGCGCCGCGCGCGCGAGCGCGGCGCCCCCGGCGCACCGGTGGTGCTCGCCGATACGCAGGACAACCCGGGGGCGGGGGGCAATGGCGACACCACCGGGCTGTTGCGCTCGCTGGTCGACCAGAAGGCCCAGGATGCCATCCTCGGCATGCTGATCGATCCCGCCAGCGCAGCCCGCGCGCACGAAGCCGGCCTGCATTCCACCATCACCTTCTCGCTCGGCGGCAAATCCGGTGTCCCCGGCGACGCGCCGTTCGCCGGCGAGTTCACCGTCGAGCGCCTCGGCGACGGCCGCTTCACCTGCACCGGCCCGATGTTCAAGGGCTTCCGCATGACGCTCGGCAACATGGCGCTGCTGCGCAGCCGGGCGGCGCCGGGGGTGCGCGTGGTGCTCGCCTCGCGCAAGTGCCAGGCCGCCGACCAGGAGATGTTCCGCACCCTCGGCGTCGAGCCGCGCGCGAGCCGCATCGTCGCGCTGAAGAGCTCGGTGCACTTCCGCGCCGACTTCGAGCCGATCGCGCGCGAGGTGCTGGTGGTGAAGTCGCCCGGGCCGGCGCTCGCCGATCCGGCGGAGTTCCACTGGAAGAAGCTGCGCAAGGGCGTGCGCCTGCGGCCGCTTGGTCCGGTGCATGCCTAAGCGCTGGGCGCTCGCCATCCTCGCCCTGCTGTCGTTCGTCGGCCCGCTCCTCGAGCGGGCGCTGACCGGCCGCGTCGAGATGTTCAGCGCCTTCGGACTGGTGGAGACGGCTCTCGGCATCGTGGTCCTCTTCTGGTGGTACCACCTGGACAAGGCCGACCACGGCTACCGCGCCGGTCGCCTGATGAACGCCGGCGTGCTGCTGGTGGCGATCATCGCGCTGCCGGTGTACTTCATCCGCTCGCGCGGCTGGAAGCGCGGCGCCATCACGACCGGGCTCGCAGCCGCGTTCCTCGCCGCGACGCTGGGGCTCGCCGAGCTGGGCGAGCGGCTCGGCGCGGCGCTCTAGATTCGCCGGCCCGCTTCGGCCCAGTAGGGCGCGCGCAGCAGCCGCTTGAAGATCTTGCCGCTGTCCTCGCGCGGCAGGCTGTCGTGGAACGTCACGACGCGCGGCACCTTGTAGCCGGCGATGCGCTCGCGCAGGAACGCCTGTATGCGATCCGCATCCGCTCGTTCGCCGGGACGCAGCTGCACCGCTGCCGCCAGCGCCTCGCCGAATTCAGCGTCGGGGATGCCGAACACCGCGCAGTCCGCGACGCCGGCCATCGTCATGAGCGCCGCCTCGATCTCGGCCGGATAGATGTTGACGCCGCCGGAAATGACCATGTCGCTCCTGCGATCGGCGACATAGAGATAGCCGGCGGCGTCGAGGTAGCCCATGTCGCCGACGCACCAGAGGCCGTCGCGTTCGAGGGCGCGACGGGCCTCGGCGTTGTTCGTATAGGTGAAATCGGGGTAGGCCGGCTGGCGGCAGTAGATGAGGCCGATCTCGCCGGGCGGCAGCTCGCGGCCATGGTCGTCGAGGATCTTCACCACTCCCTGGCCCAGCGGCCGGCCGACCGAGCCGGGCCGCGCGAGCCAGTCGCCCGAGCCGATGAAGGTGACGTGGCCGAGCTCGCTCGCCGCATAGGTCTCGGTGATGATCGGCCCGATCCAGTCGATCATCGCGCGCTTCACGTCAGGCGCGCAGGGCGAGCCGGTAGACGAGACGAAGCGCAGCGAGGAGAGGTCGTAGCGCTCGCGCGTCGCGGCGGGCAGGCGCAGCAGGCGCACGTACATGGTCGGCACGAGGTACACGTTGGTCAGGCGATGGCGCTCGATCAGCGCCAGCGTGCGCTCGGCGTCGAAGCGCGGCTCGACCACCAGCAGCGAGCCGTGCAGGAGCGCCTGCATCGCATAGAGGTTCGGCGCGCTGTGATAGAGCGGGGCCGACACCAGCGCGCGCATGCCGGGCTCGACTCCAAGCACCGTGCGATAGAGATCGAGCGCGAGCGCGCGCTGCTCCTCGGTGGCCGGCATGCGCCGTACGCCTTTCGGCCGCCCGGTGGTGCCGGAGGTATACGGCATGTTGGTCCGCGGAGCGCGCGGGGTGCCTTGCCACGGGGGATGGGCGTCGACGAAGCCGCGCCAGTCGCTGACGGCCTGCGTCGAACCCTCCACCTGCGCGAGCAGTTCCGGCTCGGCGACCAGCAGCCGCGCGCCGCTGTCCTTCAGGATGAAGCCGGCCTCGTCTGCCTTGAAGTGCCAGTTGATCGGGCAGTGGTAGGCGCCGAGCAGCCGGCAGGCCAGCATCGCCTCGAGGTACGCCGGGCTGTTGTGCAGGAACAGGGCGACGACGTCGCCCTCGCGCACGCCGAGGCTTTCGAACCCGCTGGCCGCGCAGGCGGCCCGCCTCTGCAGCTCCTCCGGGGAAATCGCTTCCGGGCCGAAGACCAGCGCCGCCGTCATTGCGGCCAGGGCCGCTGCGCGGGACGCAGGTTTTCCAGCAGGCGCGCGATGCGCAGCACGCCCGCATCGTCGAAGCGGTGGCCGACGAGCTGCACGCCGATCGGCAGGCCGTCGCGGCTCGAGGTCCAGTTCACCGAGGCGGCCGGCTGCTCGGACATGTTGTACGGCACGGTGAAGGCGATGTGCGGCAGCGCGTTGCGGGCGTCGTTGCCGGGCGCCGCGGCCTCGGCCTCATACGGCAGGATGGGCGAGGTCGGCGAGAGCAGGAAGTCATACGGCTCGGTAGCCGCCACGGCCGCCTCGCGCATCGCCATCACCTGGTTGTAGGCCTGCATCACGTCGCGGCCGGAGAACCCGGCGGCGCGCCAGGTGCACCATTCGGCGATGAACGGCAGCACCTTCTCGCGCCTGGCGGCCGGCAGCTGCATCAGGTCGTTGTGCGAGCGCGCCTCGAAGAAGCGGCAGATGCCATCGAGCATCTCGGCGCTGAGGAACGAGCGCACCGGTTGCACGGCGCAGCCGGCGCCGGCCAGCGCCTTCGCCGCCGCCTCGGCGGCGCCGCGCACCTCGGGATCGACCGCCAGGCCGACGCCCATGTCCGCCAGGAAGCCGATGCGCAATCGGCGCGGCTCGATCTGCTCCAGCCCGGCGGCGTAGTCCGCCGTTGCCGGCGGCAGGTTCATGAAATCGCGGGAATCCGGTGCAGAGATGACGTTCAGAAGGAGCGCCGCGTCCGCCACCGTGCGCGTCATAGGGCCGGTCACGCGTCCGAGGTAAGGCGGATGGATCGGCACGCGGCCAAGCGAAGGCTTGAGGGCGAAGATGCCGCAGTGCGTGGCGGGCAGGCGCACCGAGCCGCCGATATCCGTGCCGAGGTGCAGCGGCGCGTAGCCGGCCACCGCCGCCGCGCCCGCTCCCGAGCTCGACCCCGACGTGTTGCGGTCCAGCCGCCACGGGTTGCGCGTGATGCCGTGCAGGCTCGACAGCCCCGAGGACAGCATGCCGTAGTCGGGCATGGTGGTCTTGCCGAGCATCACGCAGCCGGCTTCGCGCACGCGCGCCGCCGGCGGCGCGTCGGCCTTCTGCGGCGGCGCATCCTCGTTCGCGCGCGTGCCGATCGGCGCCGGATCGCCCTGCGTGGCGATGTTCTCCTTGAGGGTGACCGGCACGCCGTCGAGCGCCGAGAGCGGCGTGCCCGCGCGCCAGCGCGCCTCGGCCGCGCGCGCCTGCTCGAGCGCCAGGCCTTCCGTGACGCGATACATCGCGTTGTTGCGCGGCTCCCAGGCTTCGAGTCGCCCGAGGAGCGCGCGCGTCACCTCGACCGGCGACAGCTCGCGCCGCCTGAAGGCGGCCGCCATGTCGCGGGCGGTAAGGTCGTGCATCAGCGCGGACTATATACTCGCGCCGGGGATGACAAGAACACTCGCAGCCGTCGCGCTCGTTGTGCAGTGCGCCGCCGTTCAGGCGGGCACCGAGGTGCGCCTGTGGCATTCGCTCGATCCGGCTCTGGGCGAGCAGCTCGGCCGCCTGGCCGGCGAGTACAACGG
>DASSPL010000081.1:0-3440 GCA_035699685.1 Burkholderiales bacterium
CGAGGTCGCGCAGCTCGCCGCGCAGATCGACAGCCTGCCGGCCGGCGGCGACAGCATCCTCGGCCTGCTGGTGCTGGTGTTCGTCATCCTGCTGATCACCGACATCCTCGGCCTGACCAAGATCTTCCCGTTCACGCGACCGATCCGCTAGGTGGCCAACCGCCTCGCGCGGGAGACCTCACCCTACCTGCAGCAGCACGCCTCGAACCCCGTGGAATGGTACCCATGGGGTGACGAGGCGCTCGAGCGCGCGCGCCGCGAGGACAAGCCGATCCTGCTGTCGATCGGCTATTCCGCGTGCCATTGGTGCCACGTGATGGCGCACGAGAGCTTCGAGGATCCGGCGGTGGCGGCGGTGATGAATCGCCTCTTCGTCAACGTGAAGGTCGACCGGGAGGAACGGCCGGACCTCGACCAGATCTACCAAGCCGCGCACCAGATGCTTGCGCAGCGCGCCGGCGGCTGGCCGCTGACCATGTTCCTCTCGCCCGAGGGCATGCCGTTCTTCGGCGGCACGTATTTCCCGAAGGCGCCCCGCTACGGCCTGCCGGGCTTCGCGCAGCTCTGCGAGCGGATAGCCGGGCTCTGGCGCGAGAAGCGCGCGGAGATCGGCGCGCAGAACGAGGAAGTGCTGAAGGCCTTCGCGCGCACGCTCCCGGCCAGCGCCGCCGAGCCGGCGCAGTTTTCCCGCCAGTTGATCGCGGCGACCCTCGACAACCTGCGCGCCAACTTCGACGCGTCTCTCGGCGGGTTCGGCACCGCGCCGAAGTTCCCGCATCCGCCGGACCTGGAGCTCTGCCTGCGCGAAGGCGCGCAGGACATGGCGCTGACCACGCTCGAGCGGATGTGCGAAGGCGGCATCTACGACCAGCTCGGCGGCGGCTTCTGCCGCTACAGCGTCGATGCGCATTGGCGCATCCCGCACTTCGAGAAGATGCTCTACGACAATGGGCCGCTGCTCGGCCTGCTGGCCGACGCGTGGACCGTGAGCGGCTCCGCGCTCTTCGCGCGCTGCGCCGAAGAGACCGCGGCGTGGCTGATGCGCGAGATGCAGTCGCCGGACGGCGGCTACTACTCCTCGCTCGACGCCGACAGCGAGCACGAGGAAGGCAAGTTCTACGTGTGGGATCGCGACGAGGTCAAAGCGCTGCTCACCGGCGCCGAGTACGCCGCTGCCGCCCCCGCCTTCGGCCTCGACCAGGCGCCCAACTTCGAGGGCCGCCACTGGCACCTGCAGGGGCGTGGACCGGTGCCGCGCGCGGTGCGCGACAAGCTCCTTGCGGCGAGGGAAAAGCGCGTCCGTCCGGGGCGGGATGAGAAGGTGCTGGTGTCCTGGAATGCGCTGGCCATCCGCGGCATGGCGCGCGCCGGCCGCGTCTTCCACCGGCCCGAGTGGCTTCGATCCGCCCGTCAGGCGCTGGAGTTCATCCGCTCGAAAATGTGGCAGGACGGCCGGCTGCTTGCGACGTACAAAGACGGCCGCGCGCATCTCAATGCATACCTCGACGACTACGCGTTCCTGGTCGCCGGGCTGCTGGAGCTCATGCAGGCCGAGTTCATTGTCGGGGACCTGCATTGGGCACGGGAGCTCGCCGACGTGCTGCTCGAGGAGTTCGAGGACGCGGAGCGCGGTGGTTTCTTCTTCACCGGCCGCAGCCATGAGGCGCTGTTCCACCGGCCCAAGCCCGGCCAGGATCAGTCCACGCCTTCGGGCAACGCGGTTGCGGCCTGGGCGCTCAACCGCCTCGCGTTCATCACCGGTGACGAGCGCTACGCGCGCGCCGCCGAGCGCACGGTGGCGCTGTTCTATCCGGTCCTGCAAAATCATCCGGCGGGGTTTGCCACCATGACCATCGCCCTGTCGGAGCAGCTGCGTCCGCCCAAGCTGCTCATCCTGCGCGGCCGCGAGCCGGAGCTTTCGAAGTGGGCGGGCGAGCTGGCGCGCGACTACCTGCCCGACCTGCAGCTTGCCGCCATTGCCGACGGCGCGTCCGGGCTGCCCCAGCCGCTCGACAAGCCGCGGCGCCCGGCGCCTGTCAACGGATGGCTGTGCCGGGGCGTTATTTGCCTGGAGCCCCTGAGCGACCTTTTACAATTGCGCTCCGTTTGCAAGGAGAACCCATGAAAGTCGTTGCTGTCGCGCTGAGCGTTGCCGCTGCCACGCTGGCGCTCCCCTCCCAGGCCAGCGAAGCGCTGGCCAAGAAGCACAACTGCCTCGCCTGCCACGCCACCGACAAGAAGCTGGTCGGCCCGTCCTACAAGGAAGTGGCGGCCAAATACGCCAAGGACCCTGCCGCGCAGGCTAAGCTGGCCGACAAGGTCAAAAAGGGCGGACAAGGAGCCTGGGGCCAGGTGCCGATGCCGCCCAACCCGGCGGTGCCGGATGCCGACGTCCAGGCCCTCGTGAAGTGGATCCTGTCGCAGAAGTAGCGCCGTAGCACCACGGTCGATTTGTCCGGGAGGGCGGAGTTAACATATCCGCCCCCGAAGCCCCACAAAATCCCGGAGGAACCCATGAAGAACACCAAGCTCGCAGTCACCGCGCTGGCGGCCGCCATCGCGCTCGTCGGCTGCGGTGAGAATAAGCCCCCCGCCAAGGCCGACAAGGGCGCGCCCACGGCCGCCGCCCCCGCCCCCTCCGGCTCGGAGGTCAAGATCGGCCACGTCGCGCCGCTGACCGGCGGCATCGCGCACCTCGGAAAGGACAACGAAAACGGCGCGCGCCTCGCGATCGAGGAAGCCAACGCGGCCGGCATCAAGATCGACGGCAAGGACGTCAAGTTCGCGCTCGTCGCCGAGGACGATCAGGCCGACCCGAAGGTAGGCACGACGGTGGCGCAGAAGCTCGTCGACGCGAAAGTCGCCGGGGTCGTCGGCCACCTGAACTCCGGCACCTCCATCCCGGCGTCGCCGATCTACAACCAGGCCGGCATTCCGGTGATCTCCGGCTCGGCCACCAACCCCAAGCTCACCGAGCAGGGGTTCAAGAACCAGTTCCGCGTCGTCGGCCGCGACGACCAGCAGGGGCCGGCGATCGCCAGCTACCTGGCGAGCGAGCGCAAGCCCAAGGTCGTCGCCGTGATCGACGACGCCACGGCCTACGGCGAGGGCATCGCCAACGAGGTCGAGAAGACGCTCAAGGCGGCGAAGATCAACGTGCTGCCGCGCGAGAAGGGCACGGACAAGACCACCGACTGGAAGGCGATCCTGACCAAGCTGCGCGGGCGCAACCCCGATGCGGTGTTCTACGGCGGCATGGACGCCACCGGCGGACCGCTGCTCAAGCAGGGCAAGGAGCTCGGCATGAAGGCCGTGTTCTCGTTCGGCGACGGCGCCTGCACCGACAAGATGAAGGAGCTCGCCGGCGACGCCGCGGAGGGCCTGCTCTGCTCGCAGGCCGGCATCCCGCCGCAGGCGGCGTCGAAGAAGTTCCTCGACGC